>JAYSRF010000145.1:0-10171 GCA_043721195.1 Fluviicola sp.
TTAATGCTCTTGGCGTATCTTTAAAGTTAGAAAGTCCACGTTTTTCAGCTTCTTTCACCCATTCGTCACCGTATCCATTTCCTTCAAAACGAATCTTCTTAGAATCTTTAATCAACTGTTGCAATTCTTTCAAGATCGCTTCGTCTTTCGCTTCCCCTTTATCGATGCGAACATCCACACTTTTCTTGAAATCTTGCAATTGTTTTGCCATAATCGTATTTAAAACGATCATTGCATGACCACAATTCGCTGAAGACCCAACAGCTCGGAATTCAAATTTATTCCCAGTAAACGCAAATGGAGAAGTTCGATTACGATCGGTATTATCCAACATGATTTGTGGAATTTTCCCAATATTGAGTTTCAATTCCGTTTTATCTTCTGGTGTCATTTTACCAGCTTTCACGCTTAATTCCAAATCATCCAATGCAGCAGAAAGTTGCGTTCCAATGAAGGTGGAAATAATTGCTGGCGGTGCTTCATTTGCTCCTAAACGGTGATCATTTCCTGCTGAAGCAATACATGCACGCAATAAATCAGCATTGTCGTGAATGGCTTTTATTGTATTGACAAAGAATGTCAAGAATTGCAAGTTTGTTTTCGGATTTTTACCAGGAGCCAGCAAATTCACACCTGTATTCGTAGCCAAAGACCAGTTGTTGTGTTTACCAGAACCATTCACACCAGCAAATGGTTTCTCGTGCAACAATACACGGAAATCATGCTTACGTGCTACTTTTTCCAAGATGTCCATCAACAATAAATTGTGGTCATTCGCTAAATTACATTCTTCGAAAATAGGCGCACATTCAAACTGATTCGGGGCAACTTCATTGTGACGTGTTGTAACAGGAATTCCTAATAAGATGGCTTCTGTTTCAAACTCACGCATAAAAGCAGTCACACGTTCTGGAATAGAACCAAAATAATGATCATCTAATTGTTGTCCTTTTGCTGGAGCATGACCAAACAATGCACGACCTGTCATCATTAAATCTGGGCGACAGTTAAACAAGGCTTGATCCACCAAAAAGTATTCTTGTTCCCAACCCAATGTTGCGTTTACTTTCTCAACGTTTTTATCGAAATACTGACAAACTTCCACAGCCGCTTGATCCACCGCATGTAGGGCTTTCAATAAGGGCATTTTGTAATCCAATGACTCACCTGTATAGGAAATAAAGATGGTTGGAATACACAATGTTTTCCCAATTACAAAAGCTGGAGAAGAAGGATCCCAAGCAGTATAACCACGTGCTTCGAATGTATTACGGATTCCACCATTTGGAAAAGAAGATGCATCTGGTTCTTGTTGAACTAACAAATCACCATCAAAACGCTCAATTGCTCTTCCTGGTCCAACTGGTTTGAAAAACGCATCGTGCTTTTCAGCGGTTGTTCCTGTTAATGGTTGGAACCAGTGCGTATAATGAGTTGCACCTTTTGTCAACGCCCAATCTTTCATTGCTGAAGCAACTTGATCAGCCATTTTACGGTCCAAACGTGTTCCATTCTGAATGGATTCTACCATAGATTTGTATGCATCAGAAGGTAGGTATTCCCGCATTACTTCTGTATGAAATACATTTTTACCAAAAAGGTCGGATACTTTTCCATCGTATTCGATGTGTTTTGGTGTACGCTTGAGTACATCCAGGTACGCTTGAAGACGTTTTGTTGCCATAAAATTCAAAATTTTCGACAAAGATAGCTTTTTAGAGGGGGTGTATTGTAAATTTTATATCAACTTTTATCAACACCCCCTGTTAATTTCATCAAAACTTAATTTTAATGTAAAATATCAAAAAAAACTTCTCGTTTTAAAAGTAAACTAACTTTGCATCAAAGATCTATCATATGAACTTCAACAAATCAATTTACCTAATCATACTTTACTTTTTCCTTCCAGTTAATGGGCAATCCCAGCTATCTGATAGTATTCTGTTTACATATTACAATACGTCAATACCCGTTACTCAATTTGAAAAAGGAATTTTCAAGCAACTTTCTCAAAAAAAAGAACAATCCCCCGTTCAATTAATCGAACACTCGATCTTTTTGATAAAAAATGAAAAACTGGCAGAAGCGTCACTTTATTATTTTTCTGGGTTAATGCAATTCAGTTTTTCTTCAATGAATGCCGAATTGGAGAAGATACCTGAAAAAGAAAGTGTATTTGAGGAACTAAAGATGGAAGTCGAATCTACTTTGAGTATTTACTTAAATTCAAATCTCCATAATTATGTCTCAATTATTCAACAGTTCAGTGACTGGAGTAAAAATAATGGTCCTGCAAATGAATCATCAAAAGAATTGCATGAATTATTACTTGAGCAATTAAATGAATATGCAGTTTTTATCTCAGAAAATCCCATTCAATATATCACTGCAATAGAAGAACAGAAAAATGGAGATCTTAAAAACACGGTTGAATCGTCTAATGACTCCTATATTGAAGAACCAACAGAAGTTGAAAATGACATTCAAACGAATGGTTATGATACCCGTATTAAGGAACGAACAACAAGTGAAATTCCACAATGTTTTTTAATGTATGACCATGACATACCCATTCAGAAAAATAGAGAGTTTGATCTTTTTGCAGTTGCGCATGGCTATTCCGATACTTATATCGAAGCTGATGGTGCTACTGTGACGCAACAAGGAAATCCATTGACCTATAAAGTCAATCCTGGTAATTCTGATCATTTTTCAATTTCTATTTATGGCATAGAGAGTGAAACTGGTACTAAAAGTATACTTGGTGTTTTTCAATTCAACACGGTTGATAGTCTAATTCCTCATCTTTATTTTGATAAAGTTGCTACAGGAAATAGCATCGATTATAAAAAAGGGGAATTGTTATGCACTTATGCTACTTCTTATAACGAATACAATCACCAAACAATTCTATCTTGGGAATTAATCCTTTCTGATAAACATTTTAAAGGTAAGGGCAATGTTATTTCGGATGAGGCAAAAAAACACATTGAGCAGCTTGGAAGTGAAATTCCTTTCATCATTAAGATTGACTTTCTAGATCAAAAGGAATCAATACAACATGCTAAAGGAATATTCATGAAATAAAAAAGCACCGAGTTTCCCCAGTGCTTCCATCTAAAATATTGTTTTAAGTGCTTATACTTTCTTTTTCATTTCAAGAACAGATTTCACACTCATTTTCATACCCATCATATCAATAACGGTTGTTAAGTTTCCTTTCAGACTTGTAAACATGCCATTGGTCGCATCGAAAACTGCGGTTATGGTTCCGGATAGTTCTGGTGACATGCCTTTAGAAACAGCAATCGCTTCTTGATCTTCTGCATCTAAGTCCATACCATCGGTTCCACCAAATTCACCTATTGAAAACGATCCGTCTTGTGATTGACCATCAGCAGAACCGCTAAACATGTCTTGTGATTTATCCGTGCTAATTTTTTCTGTCAAGGTTGCAACTCCATTCGTGATAGAAGTGACATCAACAGCAACGTTATACATCCCAGCCTTTACATCGTAATGATCACCTTGATTGACAGAACCGTCGGGCATGATCATTAATTCAAGAAAATCGTACGGAAACACATCCAATTCATCCGAATTTTCATTTTCAGTGATGGTAACTGGTTTTGTTTTATTCATTGTTTTTGTTGTGTAGCCAACTTTCAATTTGCCCGTTTTAGGATCAAATTCAGCATAGACATCTACCTTTTCACTGCCATTTTCAAATCCTGCGGAAGTACTATTTTCATCCGCTTTTGCATAGACTAGAAAATTCCCTGTAGCCGTAGTGATCAAGGATACTTTTTTGTCAAAGGTAAAATGTCCTTTTTTATCAACTGTAATTGCACTTTGCACCGCATCTTTGGGAAGAGCCGCCAAGCTAGCCAATGCAATTCCTTTTGAATCTTTCACCGAATAATTCGTGAGGTACAATCGTCCTTTCGCCAATCCAGCACTATCTACACTTTGAATAAAGACTACAAATTCAACTGTAGTGGTGAACTTCTCCACTGTATTCATTCCCATTCCAGACATGGAGACGTCATCTTTTTGAACAGCCGTGAATCGATAGCTCATATTGGCTTTCCATTTGTAGTTTAATTCGACAGCAAAAGTGACAGCAGAAAGCATTGTTGCAATAAAAAGTACTAGTATTTTCATGTTTTTCGTGTTTATTTATTAAAAGCGAGTTAGCCGATAACGAAAATCGTACCAAAACAATTCTAACTGATCCAATTCAAAGATAAGATCAAAAATGACCTCGCCAATTTTTGAAATAAAAGATGCCACACTTTGCACAGCAAATAGTTGAAATAGTAAAAAGTGTAAGCCATTTCGATTATTGATTTAAAAAACAACTATTCTAATAGAATCTTTCAAACAATTCAAAAGGCTTACTACATTTGCAAAAAAACAATGTATGAAAATCAATTTCCTAATTCTCCTTATTTGCTTATTTCTTTCGATAAATGTATCTGCCCAATTACCTCTATATAAAGTAAACTTCGGTGATTTAGGCAAAGAAATGGCCAAAACTGATACAAAAACAGAAACAATTCGAATTGCTATTTGGATGCCTACTGTTTATTGGGAAGTATATGCTGCTCAAAGTGAAACAAGTGATTACGCTTCCTTTAAAAGAATCATTGATGCCCTTGACGAATATGTCGTTATTTGCGCAGTAAACGCTGAACATCAAGAAGGAAGCACTGGGTTTAAAACAACCGCTGAGTCCACAATGCGAAAAAACATCTTATTAAAAGTTGGAACAGAAACATTTAAACCGCTTTCAGACAAACAAATTTCAGATGACGCTTTGAGTATTAAAGATGTACTTGAACCCATTTTTGCTTCCATGCTTGGGACATTTGGTGATGGGATGACCGTGTTTTATTTCAAAGCGCAAAATAGTCATGGAGAAAATTTAATTGACGCAAGAGAAGAAGGAAATTTCAACTTAGAATTCATGGGTGGAACAACTAATTGGAATTTGCCAATCTCAGCGCTCTACCCAAAGAAAACATGTCCTACCGACAACGCTACTTTTCCATCCAATTATAAATTTTGTCCATTTCACGGAATCGAATTAAATGAACCTTCTGATAAAAAGAATGAAGAAAAGAAAGAACCGATTAAAAAAGAAGCAGTTCCAGCAGATGAATTAGATGAACTAAAACATGAATAACATTCGAATTGATTATTTCTTCTACTCAATAAGTCGAGTTTAAAAATCGAATCTTTTGTTTCAGTTGAATGATTACATTTGCCAACACATTTAAACGAACACACAATGAAAAACACAGCAATTACTCACATCCATGAAAGTCTTGGAGCAAAAATGGTTCCTTTTGCAGGTTATAACATGCCTGTACAATACGAAGGTGTAAATGTTGAACACGAAGTTGTTCGCACTGGCGTAGGAGTGTTTGATGTGTCACACATGGGTGAGTTTTTGCTTACTGGCCCAAATGCACTTGCTTTAATTCAGAAAGTCACTTCAAATGATGCATCAACGTTGACAATTGGTCGTGCACAATATAGCTGTCTTCCAAATGGCAAAGGTGGAATCGTAGATGATTTGATCCTTTACCGCATGAAAGAAGAACAGTATTTATTGGTTGTAAATGCTTCTAATATTGATAAAGATTGGGATTGGATTTCTTCACACAATGATTTGGGGGTTGAAATGCGCAATTTATCTGATGATTATTCTTTATTTGCTATTCAAGGTCCAAAAGCCGTTGAAGCAATGCAATCTTTGACCTCTGTTGATTTAGCTGCCATTAAATACTACCATTTTGAAGTTGGTCCTTTTGCAGGAATTGAACATGTTATTATTTCCGCAACGGGTTATACAGGTTCAGGTGGATTTGAAATCTACTGCAAAAACAGCGAAGCTGAACAAGTTTGGAATAAGGTGTTTGAAGCTGGAGCGGCCTTTGGAATTAAACCAATTGGATTGGCTGCACGCGACACTTTACGTTTGGAAATGGGCTTTTGCTTATACGGAAACGATATTGATGACACTACTTCGCCTTTGGAAGCAGGACTGGGTTGGATCACAAAGTTCACGAAAGATTTTGTCGATTCAGAAGCATTGAAAGCACAAAAAGAAGCAGGTGTGTCTCGTAAATTGGTCGCTTTTGAAATGATTGACAGAGGAATTCCACGTCACGACTACCCTATTCTTGACGCAAATGGAACGGTCATTGGAAAAGTAACTTCTGGAACACAATCGCCTTCCATGAAAATTGCTATTGGAATGGGCTATGTAACTACAGAACATGCTGCTGTTGATAGTGAAATTTTCGTTGAAATACGCGAGAAAGGTGTTAAGGCGAAAGTCGTGAAATTGCCTTTTTATAAAGCACAATAACTCATTATACTCTTTTGATAATCCCGGTTCTTTTAAGGATCGGGATTTTTTTTGATTAATTCTTCACTAAATCAAAATACAATAGGTTTGTTTCTGGATTTAAATGAGAGTGGAATCATTTGCAGTAAGCTTGTAAAATTGTGTTTAGTATAGCAAGTTCGGGATTTTACGAACAAGTATGCAAGATTGCACTATTACGTCTAAGGTAGCAAATTCGGTATATTGCGAATACAAATGGAAGATTGCAATATTACGTCTAAGGAAGGAAGATTGTAATATTACGTTCGGTTGGGGAAGATTGCTCTATTACATCCGAGATCGTAAAATCGTACTATCCAGTTATCTGAAGCAAAATCCCACTATTACGTCCGAGAAAGTAAACCCAATTTATTTAGAATTGGAATTGTTTAGTTGGAACCAACAACTTAAAAAAGAATGTTAATTAATTCAGCAATACCCATCAATAAAACGCCTGAAAACCGAACAATTACCTGAATTATCTGGCTAGTTCTTTTTCTAAATTAACTGAACAAAAACTATAAGGGATTTTAACAACCGAATTAATCACTAAATTGTACTTAAATTAGGATTAGAATCTGCTTTAAACTCTGTAATCGCTTATTATTTGGCGCAAAAAGTTTAGATTTGATGCTGATTTAAACAAGAAGACAAAAAAGTGAATTTACACTATAGTTTACATAAAATAGAATCGAAAGAACATTGCCCGTTTGACCAAGCTGCTTATAGCTGGTTTAAATTTGGTGATCGATCTTATGCCAATCAATTTGCACAAGAATTATTTGATGGATTTATTCAGCAATATGGTGATGTATTATTAGCTGAACAAGAGATAGTTATTTTACCAAGCCCCTATTTGGCGATTCCAACTGCTTCCAATTTTTTGTGCTTTGCTTTTATGAAAAAGATCAATCAATTTTTATATGAGCATGGAAAAAAAGCGGCAACAGAATCAAAAATATACCGCAATCAAACCTACGTGGAAGATTATGGGAATTTGAATTTTGAAGACCGTGTAAAATTGATTTCGAACGACACCTATTATATTGACCGCACGTTCATCAATGATAAACTCTGCATTTTTGTTGATGATATAAAAATCACGGGAAGTCATGAACATACTGTCAATAAAATTCTAGAACAATACCAAGTAAAAGGGAAATTTATCTTTTGTTATTACTCCGAATTGGTCAACAAAGATATTCATCCAAATATTGAAAATCATTACAACTATTTTGCAGTAAAAGGTGTACAAGAAATTGTCGATGTGGTGAATAGAGAACACTTTCAATACAATACTCGAATCGTGAAATTTATCTTGAAACTCAATCAAACTGATTTCACTTACTTCATCAATAACATTGCAAACAACAGAAAAATTGATCTATTTGATCTAGCAATCAGCAATAATTATCATCAAATAATCGAATACAAAGAAAATATCAACACCATTAAATTAAACTAATCCATGGCAATCAATTTAGAAAAAGGACAACGTATTAACCTAGAAAAAGGGAACGGCACAAAATTGCAAAACATTTGTGTTGGAATTAACTGGGGAGCAATCGTTAAAAAAACATTACTAGGCACTGCAAAAAAAGAGGCTGTCGATTTAGATGCAAGTTGTGCTGTATACGATGAAAATAAAAACCACATTGATTCCGTGAATTTTCGTAAATTAATTTCCAATGATAGCGCCATTAAGCACAGTGGTGATGATTTAACAGGAGATTTAGACGGCGATGATGGGTTGGATAATGAAGTGATAACACTCGATTTATCTAGAATTACTCCAAACGCAGCCTACATTGGTTTTTTCGTGAATAGCTTTCGAGGGCAGGATTTTAAAGACATTCCTTTTGCTTCGATTCGCATTTATGAGGGAACTCCAACGAAAGTGAATGAAGAATTTGCGCGCTATGATATTGCAAACGACGCAACTTTTTCAGGAAATGTAACAATGGTATTAGGTGTGTTTTACAAACGCAATAACGAATGGAAATTCAATGCAATTGGAACTCCTACAAGTGATAAAAAATTAGAACAAACAATTGTAACTATTCAACAGAATCATTTATAAACAATGCTATGACAGATAATTTAGAATCTCAACCGATTGATAATTCGGAGGACAAATCAAAAACGATTGAAGTGACGCCGGTGGAACCAATTCCATTAAATGTTGTGCCAGATCCTGCTATTCCTTTGGAAGTGCAAGAAAATAAAAATCTAAGCCTCATTGATAAAGAAGGTAATGTGAATTTGGCTAATGCTTCTGCTGCTGAGCTTGCATCGTATAAAAATGTATCCAATCAATTGAATGAAAAGGATGTCAATTCCATTATTAACTATGGTTCGGATATTCAAAATTCTATTTCAAAACAAAGTGACACATTCTTAACAAACGTTCGTACTTACAATTCAGGAGAAGTTGGTACTTTAATCAATGATTTACTTGTTGAATTAAATTATGTTGACGTTGATAAATTGCAACAAAGTCCATTCAAACGCTTTTTATCGAAAATTCCATTATTAGGTCGATTAGTGACCGATGTAAAGAAATTATTCCAACAATACGACCAAATTACTGGGAATGTTGAGAAAATTGGGAATAAAGTCAAAGCGGGAATGATTAACTCCGTGAAAGACAATACTTCGTTACAAACAATGTTTGACGGAAATGTCAATCTGATCAAAGACATGGAACGTTACATCATTGGTGGTCAAATTCGATTCAAAGAATTGAATGAAGAATTAGCTCAAATGGAAGCGAATAGTGCGAATTATCAAGATTATGAAATCAACGATAAAAAGACCTACATCAACCGTTTGGATAAACGATTGGCTGATATGAAAATCGTTCGTTTTATCATGTTGCAATCATTGGCTCAAATCCGTGTTGTTCAAAACAATAACGTATCCATTGCTGAAAAAGCTCAAACTATTTTAACAACTACATTACCTGTTTGGAAAAATCAATTGACATTAGCAGTTGCATTACAACGTCAGCGTCAAAACATTGAAATTCAACGTCGTGTTTCTGAAACAACGAATACAATCTTGCAGAAAAATGCAGAGATGTTGCAACAAAACAGCATTGAAGTGGCTCGAGAAAGTGAAAATACTGTTGTATCATTGGAAACATTGAGAATGACAACAAAATCATTGATTGATACATTATCAGAAGTTAAACTCATTCATCAACAAGGTGCCGAAACTAGACGTCAATTAGATGCTGGATTACAAAGCCTTGAAGAAGAATTGAAAAAAGGCGTCGTTGGTAACAATTGAAGTGAGATAAATGCAAGAAGAAGCAGAAAAGTTATTTGTTCAAATTATTAGTGACAGCAAAAAAAAAAATGAGTCTTTACGATTGATGGCTAATTTTTTTAATAATGTTCACCTAATAAACATATTGATTCGAACAAAAATTATTCATAATCTTTTTGAAAACAATCGCACTTTAGATATTAATAAGTTAGAGCTATTCCATATTCAATATACGAATAGTTTAATGGATCTTATGTTGAAAATCAAACGGTCGAAAGAGCAAAAGTACCTTTCGACCAATGATGAAATTCATATCAAAGAAGACTTCATTACAAAATTATTACAGGAAGTTGATAAAATTGATTTTGCAGATTCTATGCGAAAACACGCAGAGAAAATGTCCTTGAAATTGGCTTCGTTGTATCACATGTTAGAAACCTCTCAAGAAACTGCATTTAGCTGGGATGAAATTTTTAATTTTTCAAATTCAATTCAAACAGAATA
>JAYSRF010000146.1:0-10148 GCA_043721195.1 Fluviicola sp.
AATCACTAGAAGTGTACGCTGAAAACCAGGTAAAGAAGTAAAGGATGACTCTTCTACTCCAACTGTTGCAGTACTGATACGCACTTCAAAGTTTTGGAGTTGATAAGAGCTATTATCTGGATAAATAAACAATTCTGTTGTGGTACCTCCACTCCAATCCTTAGTTATTAACTCATTTTTTCTTCGAATGATCACCCAATTTATATTTAAAAAAAGAGGCTGTCTTTTCAAACAGCCTCTCCAATCCTTATTAGCTTCTAAAGCATTTTAGCGATAACGCTAATTTTTCTTTTAATTCTCTTCTATCTACAATGTAATCAAGGAATCCATGTTCCAATACAAATTCTGATGTTTGGAATCCATCTGGTAAATCACGACCTATAGTTTCTTTTACGATCCGAGGACCCGCAAATCCAATCAATGCTTCTGGTTCTGCTATATTTATATCACCCAACATGGCAAATGAAGCTGTAACACCTCCTGTAGTTGGATCAGTCAAGAACGAAATATAAGGCAATTGTTGCTCTGATAGTAAACTTAATTTACCAGAAACTTTTGCCATTTGCATCAATGAAAAACCAGCTTCCATCATTCGAGCGCCACCTGATTTGGAAATAATCATGAATGGTGCTTTCAATTCAAGGGCTTTATCAATTGCCCGTGCAATTTTTTCTCCCATGACCGAACCCATTGAACCTCCAATAAAGGAAAAATCCATCGCTGCAACAACAAATTCATGTCCGTCCAACAAACCATGACCTGTGCGAATAGCATCTATTAAACCTGTACTTTTTTGTGTCGCTTTGATACGATCCGTATATTTTTTTGAATCGACAAACCCCAATGGATCACCCGAAGAAAGCTTCGCATTCAATTCAGTATATTTCCCATCATCAAAGAGAATTTGAAAATATTCTTTCGAACCAATACGTTCATGATGCGAACAACGATCACACACCCAAGCTGTTTTTTGTAAATCTTCTGCTGTAAAAACAGTTTTACAACGAGAACATTTATTCCATAAACCTTCTGGTGTTTCTTTTTTATCTTTCGTGGAAGTTGTAATTCCTTCCTTAGCGCGTTTAAACCAACTCATATCCTATTGTTTAACACTTTCGTTTATAATGTATTCACATTGTTTAAATCTGCAAATGCTTGTTCTAGTCGGGCAATGAATGTCAATTCGCCTTCTCGTAACCATTTACGTGGATCGTAATGCTTTTTATTGGGTGAATCGGCTCCTTCTGGGCTTCCAATTTGCGTCTTCAAATAATCGATCTTACTGGTAACATAATCGCGCACACCTTCTGTAAATGCAAATTGCAAATCGGTATCAATGTTCATTTTAATGACACCATAACCAATTGCTTCTCTGATTTCTTCTAATGTTGAACCTGAGCCACCATGAAACACAAAATCAACTGGATTATGACCCGTGGCAAATTTCTCTTGTACAAAGTCTTGTGAATTCTTGAGTATTTTTGGTGTTAACTTCACATTTCCAGGTTTGTAAACTCCGTGTACATTTCCAAAAGCTGCAGCAATGGTAAAACGGGGACTAATTTTCATCAATTCCTCGTAAGCATAAGCTACTTCTTCAGGTTGTGTATATAATTTTGAACTGTCAACATCCGTATTATCTACTCCGTCTTCTTCACCACCAGTAATTCCTAATTCAATTTCCAAGGTCATACCTATTTTGCTCATGCGCGATAGGTATGCTTTACAAATCTCAATATTTTCTGTAATTGATTCTTCGGAAAGATCAATCATGTGAGAGCTATACAATGGCTTTCCTGTCTCAGCAAAATGAATTTCACCTGCGTCCAATAAAGCATCGATCCATGGTAATAAATTTTTCGCACAATGATCAGTATGCAAAATCACGGTTGCCCCATAAGCTTCTGCTAAGGTGTGAATGTGTTTTGCGCCTGCAATTCCACCAGCGATAGCGGCTCTTTGCCCTTCATTTGATAAGGATTTACCTGCAAAGAAATGTGCTCCACCATTTGAAAACTGAATGATAACGGGTGCATTTACTTTAGCAGCTGTTTCCATCACGGCATTTACTGTATTTGATCCAGTAACATTTACAGCTGGTAGTGCAAATCCTTTCGCTTTTGCGTATTGAAAAATTGCCTGAACTTCATCACCGGTTGCAACTCCTGCTTTGATATTATGTGCCATGTTTATTTTTTTCAGTTTTGGGGTGTAAAGGTAGTTAAATACATCTGAAAATAACGGTCTTCTGTTCCCATTTTTTTGCTCTTAACGTTCAACTCTGATTGCTAGAATGGAAATCCAATACCTATATTCAACTTAGGCTGAAATGGCGCACTTAGTTTACCTTTTTGCAAATCAGAAAGCTGATTAATCTCCTCTAAATAGTGTTTTCTAGTTTGAAAGACCCAACGCGATCCTTCTGATAAAGCGGGGTTTGTTAACGGGAATCCTAAATCAAAACGCACAACAAAAAAATCAAAATCAAGCCTTAATCCATATCCAACAGCAAGACCTAATTCTTTGTACCAATTTTTAGAAATTCGACTTCCTATTCGATTGGGATCTTCCTCAATAGTCCAAATATTTCCAACATCTAAAAAGAATGCACTTTTAAAGAATCCACCTCCAACTCGGAATTCCAACGAAGCACCAAGACGAATATCTCCAATTTGTGTCGCTGTTCGATTGGTATCTAAGTAATATTTGTAAGCCCCGGGACCTAACGCTCGCGCTACGAAACCACGATTATCATTTGCGCCACCAGCGAAAAAAGAATAATCGTAAGGCAAAGAAGTTTTCGTATTTCCATACGGCTTCCCAATTCCTGCTAATGTTCGCAAAGCGAGGACGCGCTTTCGGGAGAATGTATAATAAGCAATTGTTTTTGTATCTACTAAAACGAACTGAGAATAAGCAACGCCAAATAATTGTCTCCTACCATTCGTATCAACATCCTGATAAGCACGTCCTCCTGAAAGAATAAACCCCGCAGAATTAAGTGTATTGTTGAATGTAAACCGTAATTTTTCAGATACTTTCTTTTCTCTTTCTAAATTATCGTAATCAAAAATGAATTTAAAATCCTCCCAAATTAGCTGATCACTGTAGGCATTGCGCAGAAATAAGTCATTTAATTTATCAATCCTTGCCTGAAATTCAGGAGTCTTCTTCAAGGCAACAAATTTAATTACTGAAGCACCTGGCACACCAAGTGATACAATTTGTGTCTTCCCAATATACATTTTCCATAAGAAGTTCAATTGGAATACTCCTCTCGAAAAATCTGGTCGACGTTGGTAATTGTAAGCTGTAGAAAGGATCGTTCTAGGCCGCGAACGTTTTGCTAACTTGGCGATATTTATAGGAAAGAAACCGGGTAAATCGAACTTCAAAGTCGGTCCAATTTCAAAGGTATTAAAACTTCTCCCTGATTTTTGAATCTTTTGTCCATCAATCGTTTCATCAAAAACAGGAGGTTGTGATTCGAAACCACCACTCAATGTAATGGTCGTTAACCAACCCGCTTTGAACAGGTTCTTATTCGCATAATTAACCGCGGCAGAAACCCCTAAAAATCCATTAGAATTGGTAGCTCGTGGTTCAAAACTATAACTTTGTTTTTTGGCTGGAAC
The DNA here is from genome assembly GCA_043721195.1 of Fluviicola sp. Lineage (GTDB taxonomy): Bacteria > Bacteroidota > Bacteroidia > Flavobacteriales_D > Crocinitomicaceae > Fluviicola. Next base: position 3,636 of record JAYSRF010000146.1, read on the forward strand.
CAAATAATAATGTACTTCCACCTCACCTGTCCCTGGGATTTCAATAATTTCAGGCTTAATAACAGAAAATAATCCTAATTGGAGTAAACGGTTATAGGTTCGATCAAAATAGTATTCTTTGTAATAGTTGGTAAATTCCAAGTAATTCTGGGCTTCTAACAATCCTGCTTGCACAAAAAGGTCTCCATTGTAAACAAACGTTGCCATTCTAAATGGATTTAACTCTACTGAATCTTTGGGTTTTCCAAATAAATTGGTTGCTACTTCGCTTTTAAAATAAGTTGTCTTTTTGTCATCCCCATCATCTTTGTTTTCTACTTTTCGATACAATACGTTGTAAAAAAAGGTGTCCAAGGTTGGAAGAAAATCATTTGATTTCAACTGTAACGAGAGTGAATTAGCTACATCTTTAAAATTACCTTCAAACAACGTGGTATCACAAATATGGAAATAGACACCTTTTACAATAGTTGACGTATGACGAACAGGTACTAAGCTATCTGGATACTCCGGTTTTTCTACTAATCTATCTGAAAAGACAATATTTAACGAAACCGACATATCGGCCTTATTGGTATCTGCTATATAAGAAATATGTTGCGCACTAAAACCATACAAGGACTCATCGCGCATAAATTTGGCAATGACAAAACGGTATTCATTCAACCTATCTTTATCAAACGGAATTCGAAACGCTTTTTGATTTTTTCTAAACTCATAAAAATGTTCGTTGAAATCGTTTTTATCACGTATTTTTTTTAAAAATTTTGAAAATGCACCTGTTACTTCTCCATTGGATGAAACAACATTAAACGAATCAATGTAATAGCGGGGACCTGTAACCAAGGTATAATTTGCTATAATTTTCTGTTTCTTTCTATTCTTCAAAGTGTCCATCACAGCAGTCACTGTATCGTAATAATAACCCTTTTGATGCAGGTATACTTGCAGTTGTTCTTTCGATTTTTCAAATAAAAATGAATCTGCAATTACAGGAGCTTCACCAAATTTATATTTGATCCGTTCACGAATAGTTAAACGAGGTGTTATGGTATCTTTGAGCTGCAAGGTTCGTTCAAAATAGGTTGTTTTACCCTTTTTTTTGGCTTTTTGCATTTTACGCTCGTTGATACGATCTTGCTTTAAAAGCCGTTTGGTGTTTTTATTTCGAAATTTAGCAAGACGTTTCAAACGCGATTTCTCTGCCTTTTCTGGGCGAATGGAGTTAAAAGCTACTAATCGGAGTTTGAGATTTAAGAATTTAATCGCCTTTAAATTCGGTTGCTGGCGAATAACGCGTTTTACTTCCGATTCGTCTAATGATTCTCCTTTAATGGTAACTCGGTTGTCTTTGAGCAAATACCGCCCTTCGGGAACATAACGTGCAACTCTAAAGGAACAGCCAACTACTAGCAGGATAAGTGCCAATGAAGCTGTGTGATAGATCAATTGTTGTACGTTCTTATTCTTAGACATCTCTACAAAAATAACAAAAGCAATGCTCTCTTTCGATTCTCGTCAACAAAACAGCAAAAAACTGTAAGTTTGGACACTTAAAACCGTATTGTGGAAGTCATCTCAAAAGCTAAAATCAAATGGATTAGATCCCTACAACAAAAAAAAACAAGAGAACTTGAGGGTGTTTTTGTTGTTGAGGGTGAAAAAATGGTTCTTGAAGGATTAGCAACAGCGACTTCTGAAGTTGTCTGTATTATTGTGCATAAAAATGCGTTGGATTTAGTTCAAGACGATCAAAATACACCGCTATTCTCCGCTGGGAATACAGAAATGGAACAACTTTCCACGTTAAAAACACCCAATAAACTTGTTGCTGTTTTCAAACGTAAAGAACACCAAATTTCCAATCAAGGATTTAAATTAGTGTTGGATACCATTCAAGATCCTGGAAATATGGGAACGATCATGCGATTAGCAGATTGGTTTGGCATTCAACAAATTATTTGTTCCAATGAAACCGTTGATTGTTACAATTCGAAAGTAATTCAAGCTTCAATGGGAGCCATTTTTCGCGTTGGTGTAACCTATACGGATTTAAATACCTATTTATCAGCTGTCAATGTTCCGATCTATGGCGCATTGTTAAATGGCGAGAATTACCATTCTGTTGATTATCATTCGGATGGAATTTTGCTGATGGGCAATGAAGGAAATGGGATTTCAGAACAATTACTACCATTCGTTCAACATGCGGTAACGATTCCACGAATCGGACAGGCAGAATCATTGAATGTGGCAACGGCTACGGCAATTTTGTTGGCGGAAATCAGGAAATAATTACGTCAATAGAACCGTTGCAATCGCGTCCATGCATTTCATGCCATCAATTGCTGCGGAAACAATTCCACCTGCATAACCCGCACCTTCAGCACATGGGTACAATCCTGTGATTTCAACATGCATACACGTTTCATAATTACGAGGAATGGAAACGGGTGATGATGTACGTGATTCTGGTGCGTGCAACACAGCATCATTGGTTAAATAGCCGTGCATTTTACGGTTAAAATCAACAAATGCCTGACGCAATCTTCGGGCTATAAAATCTGGTAAAACAGCATTCAAATCAACACTGACAATTCCAGGTTGATAAGATGTTCTTGGGAAATCAATGGATTTTCGTTGTTCTACAAAATCTTTCATTCGTTGGGCGGGAACACGTTGGGTTTTTCCAGCAGCTTCCCAACACGCCTTTTCAATCGCTTTCTGAAAATCGAGGCAAACAAATGGATTGTCTTTTGAAAAACCGGGTAATTCATGCGGTTCAACACTCACCACAATTCCTGAATTCGAGGTAGGATTATTCCGTTTGGAAGGCGACCAACCGTTGGTTACTACTTCTTCTTGAACAGTTGCACATGGAGCGATAATTCCTCCAGGGCACATACAAAAAGAATAAACGCCCTTTTCTTCGACCTGTGTAACCAAAGCATAAGAAGCTGGTGGCACAAATTCATCGTTTAATCGACCGTGGTATTGAATGGAATCGATCAATTCTTGGGTATGTTCCACTCGCACGCCCAATGCAAATGGTTTTGCTTCGATTTTTACACCACGACGGTGCAACAAGTAAAAAATATCGCGCGCACTGTGACCAGTTGCTAAAATGAGATTCCCACAATTTAAGCGCTGTTTCCCATTGATTTCAATCCCAACCAACTGCTTGTTTTCAATAAACAAATCAGTTAGTTTAGACTCAAAGTGAACTTCGCCACCGTGTTCAATGATACACTCACGCATAGCAACAATGAGTTGTGGTAATTTATTCGTTCCGATGTGTGGATGTGCATCAACCAAAATGGAATCTGGTGCTCCAAAATGAACGAGCCATTCCAAAGCTTTCATTACATCGCCACGTTTTTTGGAGCGCGTGTATAATTTTCCGTCAGAATAGGTTCCAGCACCGCCTTCTCCGAAACAATAGTTGGATTCTGGGTCAACGATTTGTTCTTTATTGAGCACTGCTAAATCTCTTCTACGTGAACGCACATCTTTTCCACGTTCAAAAACAATTGGCTTCAAACCCAATTCTAATGCACGCAATGCAGCATACAATCCTGCTGGACCTGCTCCAACGATATGTACTGAAGGTGCATCTTTCACATTTTTTGGATGGAATGAAATCGGTCTTTCAGGAATTTCACCTTTGGGATAAATCAAGAATGTTGCGTTGATTTTAATGTCCCGTTTTCGCGCATCGATGGAGCGTTTGTGCCACACAAAATCGAATGAACCAATTTGTTGATTGATCTCTTTTGAAATCAATTGTTCTAAAACAGCGTCATTAACGGCTTGTTCGGGTGAAACTTGAAGTATGATTTGCATTATCCTTCAAAAGTAAGAGAAAACCACCAAACTTTATTAAAAAGCTGGTCAATTGGTTTGGAAGAAGGCCTACCATCTTGAATAAAGGCCGTTGCGGCTTTATCACATTTAAAATTGAATTCTGAATCTAAATTTAAAGTCGAACTCAGGTTATTAACCTTCAAAAATCAAGGAGAACCACCATACTCTGTTGTAGAGTTGATCAATGGGTTTGGAAGAAGGCGTTCCATCCTGAATGAAGGAATTGGAAAAACTTTGCGAATACTTGATTTCCATCCCGAATTTAAAATATGGCATAAAAAACTCTACACCAGCACCAACTTGTCCTTGAAAATCGTTGGCTTTGATTTTAATGAATGGATCAATGAATGATTGTGATGCTTTTTCCTGCGACTGTAAATCGTAAGAATATTGACCTCCAACCAACACGTAACTCGCGAAATTATTGAGTCGCATGGTGCGAAATTGTAACATTACCGGAAAATCAAGGTTCGTAGAATTGACCCTTTCTTCCGCATAAATATCCTTCTTAGCTAACGGATCTGGATCTTCATAATAATAAACCAGTACGCGTTCTTGGAAGGATAATGTAGGAATAAAACGCAATCGCACAACTGGATGCCCTAATTTCAAGGTCGTGACAATGCCAATTTGACCACCAGGCTCACTTTTGTTTTCAAGTGATTTGATGCCATACAATTCATAGGCATTTTGAACAGGAAAAGCATTAAAATTAGCTGTATTGACTCCAAGCATAAATCCAAAATGCAGGTTGCGTTCATCGAATCGACGGTAATTTCTCGTCTTCTCGGCCTGAGCAACTGACAGGAGTACTATCAAGCAAAAAACTATGGAAATTGGGTACTTCATCTTCACAACCATAACGTTCCTGATCTCAACTTATTTTATTCCTGAATAAATCGTTGCAATTCCACCCGCTACTAATTTTGATTGCACGTTGCGATAGCCCACTTTTTCGAGGATCGCTTCAAAGTCTTTACCTTCTGGAAAAGCGGCTACAGATTCGGGCAAATAGGCATAAGCTTTCTCGTCTTTCGAAATCCGTTTCCCAAAAAATGGAATGATGTAACGGGAATGAAATGCATAGTATTGTTTGATCGGAAATTTCTTTGGTTTGGAAAACTCCAAGATGATTCCTTTTCCTTCTGGTCGCAAAACGCGGAGCATTTCCCCCAATCCTTTTTCAAGGTTTTGGTAATTGCGCACGCCAAATCCAACTGTAAATGCATCAAAATAACCATCCTCAAACGGCAAATCTTCCGAATCGCCTAAACGCATTGAAATGATGTGATCCACTTTCCGTTTCTTCATCTTGGTGCGCCCAACTTCAAGCATTCCTTCAGAAATATCAATTCCGACAATTTCTTCGGGTTGCAATTTCAAACTTTCAATCGCAAAATCACCTGTTCCAGTAGCTAAATCCAACATGCGCTTCGGATTGATTTCGCGCAACATCTTCACCGCTTTTTTTCGCCAGATCTTGTCAATTCCAAGCGATAAAAAATGGTTCAAGAAATCGTATCTACCTGAAATATTGTTGAACATTTCGGCAACTTCTTCTTTTTTCGATTGATCTTCCCTACCGTAGGGTTTAACTTCTTTTCTCATTTCACATCTGCCAATTAAACCAGCAGTTATTGTATAACAATTAACATCCTTAAGTGTTGGATGTAGTAGTCAAAATTGAATAGTTGTGTTCTTCACATTCCTCTATCAATTGCAAAGGATCGATGGTCACAACACCACTTTTTTCGCAGACCAAACCGCCTGCAAGGTTCGATAATTCAGCAATTGTTTCGATTGAACAACCAGCAGCTAAACAAAGTGTTGCTACACTGATCACGGTATCTCCTGCCCCACTTACATCTGAAATATTGCGTAAATGTGCTGGAACATGCAAATCATCACTTCCTTGTTTGATATAAACGCCGTGTTCAGAAAGCGTTACGAATGTTATTTCATTGGTCAATTGTGCTTCTAACAGTGCCACAGCTTGATCAAATTGATCACGTTCCAAGAATGAACAACGGATTCCTACACCTTCTTTTAATTCCTTCAAATTCGGCTTAAACAAAGTAACTCCTTTGTAAGCAAGAAAATTTTCCTTTTTCGGATCAACTGTCGTTGGAATCTGGTGGTGTTTTGCTAATGCAATGATTGCTTCAATCACCGTTGCCGTGAGCACACCTTTGTTGTAATCTTCGAAAATAATGGCATCAATTTGTTCTGTTTCTACCACAGCTTTGATAGCTTGAACAAAGGCATTTTCTTCGTTGGTCGAAAGTGCGTGTGTATCTTCTGAATCGATGCGCAACAAATGTTGATTATTCCCAATGACACGGGTTTTAACAGTTGTAACACGCTCATTACTCGAAACAATTCCCGCAACGGACATGTGTTGATCGCCCATTAACAATTTCAAGCGTTGACCTTGTGCATCATTTCCGATAACCGAACACAAAACAGGATCAGCACCTAAAGCTTTGAGATTCAATGCCACGTTTGCAGCACCACCAAGGCGTTCTTCTTGTTTTTCTAAACTCACAATTGGAACAGGTGCTTCAGGACTCACGCGGTGAACTTTACCCAATGTATAAGCATCAATCATCACATCGCCAATCACAAGGATGCGTTTTGTTTTAAAATCTG
>JAYSRF010000147.1:0-10112 GCA_043721195.1 Fluviicola sp.
GCCCAATCCAAGAATAGTCACACAAGTTGATGTATCCGAACAAGGGCCATCTGTGATAATCACAGCATAGTTACCATCAACTAAAGGTGTGAACGACTGGTTTGTTTCACCTGCAATCGCACCGTTATTAGCACAGTTGATCCACTGATACCCTACTCCTGTTGCAGTTGCAGTTATTGTAAATCCTGAAAGCGATGTTGCGACATTCACTGGGGTCGCAACCGTTAACACCGTGTTTACAATGCTATCACAACCGTTCGATCCAACAAGTGTATCGAAGTAATTGCCTGTTGTGTTGTATGTACTTGCTCCAACCGAAATACTGAATCCATTACATTCTGAGAACGTTTGCGAGAATGTGCTTGGCTGATTGATGTAAACCGTAATCGTATCAGAAGCTGAACAACCATCGACATTCGTAACATCAACTGTATATGTACCACTAGATGTCATAACTGTTGTAGAGGTTGTGTCTGCTGTACTCCATAAATAAGATGAACCAGCATTTCCTGCGTCAAGTACTGCTTGAACACACCATGTACTATCGTTTCCAAGTGCCACAACTGGAGAAGTAGCGATGGTAACATTAATCGTGTCGGAAGCGATACATCCGTAAGTACTGGAAGCATCAACTGCATAAGCACCACTTGTATAAACCGTAGTCATAGAAGCAGTATCACCATTACTCCAAGTGTAGGAAAACGCACTACTTCCAGCATCTAAAGTTGCTTGATCGCATGCCGTAAAATCGTTTCCAAGTGCAACTGCAGGAGCCATGTCCATTATCACATTGATGGAGTCAAAAAAGGTTCCACAGATATTGTTTACGGTTAATGTGTAAGTAGTAGTAGAATCAGCTGTAATTGAACTGTTTGTGCTTCCAGTAGACCACAAGAAAGTCGATTGTGGCCAGTTGCCTGCATCAAGCATTAAAACAGCATTACAAACAATTGAATCATTCCCTAAATCAACCGTTGAAGTTGAATCAGCAATCAAAACAAAAAGACTATCCGAAACAATACATGCACCATCAGTCATTGTAACAACATACATATCCGTTGTTGCAGCAGTTGTAGTAGCTGTTGTAGATCCATCTGACCAGTTATAAGTAGCAAGTGTATTTCCTTCGTAAGCATCTAGAGCTACCATACTTGGGCTACAAGCTATTTGATCAGCACCCAAATCCATTCCATTGTAGATTTTCACATCGTCGAATGCTACACCGTCATCAGTTACAGAACCATCTGTTCCGAAGTTCACTCTGATTTTCACATTTGGATTCCCGCCTGTACCAACAATTCGGTGACGAGCTGTTACCCAACCACCTGAACCGTTTGTAGTAGATGCTCTACCCGACCAACCTGATTGATTTCCACCTGGTGCTCCAACAATCGTATTGTCATTGTACCAGTTAAACGGATCGCCCATTGCTCCAACCAAATTCCAAGTTGTTCCACCATCGGTTGAGTAAGTTACATTCATGCCATCCCAAGAGAATTCGGCATTCCACCAAACCTTCATAGAAATCACAGGGTCGCAGATATTCGTAAAATCAAAACAAGGTCCTTGAATGTAGGAATTATCCGAATCATTGTAAAAACCGGTTAATCCACCTGTTACAAAACTATTGACTCCAGAACCTGCACTATTGATCGTTGCTTTGGCAGGTGTACCAAAAGCCCATGTTCCCACAGTACCATTGTTAATCACCCAGCCGTTTTGTCCAGCTTCAAAGTCTTCGAAGTAAGGAAATGTTGAAATGATAGGAATACCTTGCGTATTTACAGTTGAAGAATCATTTCCAGCAGCCAAGTCCCAGTCTACCCAAGCGTTAATCGTAACGATTCCCGGACCTGATAAATCAGCAAATCCGTTTACAAATGTATAAGCAAAGGTGTCATTGGATAAATACGGAATGATCGTAATGATTGTATCTGTCACCACTGTGCCACCGATTTCAAAAGATACGGGAATAGATGTTCCTGCATTAATCGTATCTGCACCAGCATTGACCAACATGATTTCTACAGAATTTGCAGCACTATTACCACAACCGCTTCCTGAATTGACGGAAATATGCGCCAAGTCGTTTTGCAAAGGTTCAAACACACTAATATCATCAACAGCCATATCTGAAGTAAAGCTCGTTCCCGTATTACCACGAATACGAATGCGCACATTTGCCTTTCCTGCATAGGCAGCCAACGAAATTTCTTTCAACTGCCAGAGGTTCACATTATCAGTCCAACTTGGAACAACATCTAAATCCCAGTTTCCTAAACCAGAACTGTCTACATCCAAACTCATTGTGCCCATTGTAGCTCCAAGCATGTGGTACCAAAAAGTTACTTTAGGTGCTACTAATGCTGAAAAATCATACACATCACTTACCAAATGAGCTGTGACATTATTACAACCAGAAGTTTCTACATAAGCATATTTACCAGTCGCAGTGCCGGAAGTATGATCAATATCTGGTCCTGTAGTACTAGAAGGTGTTGGGCCGTCTTCCGATAACCAATCTGTTCCCGCCTGAGCGAAACCGTATTGATCTGAATTTCTCCACACACCCGTTAGATTGCATGCACCAGAACAAGATGTTCCACACAAACCTTCCAATTCAAAATTTGTCGTGTTGGGAAATACATTGATTTGACTGAAAGCGCTAATAGATAGTACTATCGCTAACAATGTAGTAGTAATTGTTTGTTTCATAAGCTTCATTTATTTCACCGCGAATTTACGTTAATTAAAACGTTAAAGACAAAATGAACCTAAAAAAACTAAGAAATTAGGTTAAAACCCTACTGATTATTGTACGAATTGATTAGTGATTTTTTTTTTGAAAAAGTCCTCTTCTTTAATAGTACATTTTAAAATTAAATCGACATCATTTCTTTGAACTTAATCGCTTGTCGGCGAGAAATTTCCACCTTCTCCCCTTCTTTTAATTCAACTTGCAATCCACCATTGAACCAGTTTTCAATCATGGAAATCCAATTGAGGTTGATGATGAATTTGCGGTTGGCACGGAAAAAATGCTCTGGATCCAAGCGTTCTTCTAAACTATTTAATGAACGAAGAATCAACGGTCGATTACTATCAAAGTAAACTTTTACATAATTCCCATCACTTTCAAATTTGCGAACACGATCCAACGGAATGTAAAAACACCTTTCACCGTCTTTGATGAAAATGGAATCGGTAATCGATAAAACCCGTGTTGATCGATCTGATTTTTGAACTCCAGCAACTGATTGAAATTCATCATCATTGACCATTAATTTGTGCATTGTTTCCTCCAAACGAGCAGGATCAACTGGTTTTAGAACATAATCCAATGCTTTCACATCAAACGCTTTTAACGCGAATTCATCGTAAGCCGTAACAAAAACAACTTTCGGGATTTCGTCCAGTTTTTTCAGCATATCAAAACCAGTCATGCCAGGCATTTGCACATCTAAGAAAATCAAATCAGGTTTTAACGCTTTTATTTTTTCAATCGCCTCTTCTGGATTTTTCGCCTCATCGATGATTTCAATCTCATGATAATCCTTCAGCAAATTCTTTAATTCTTCGCGCGCAAGTCGTTCATCATCAATAATTATCGTTCTCATATCAGTTGTTCTTTAAGTTCAATATTTGCTATTACTTTTCCATTTGACTCATTCAACGAGAATCGAGCCTTTGAACCATATTGTAATTCCAAACGTCTCAATGTGTTTTGTAAGCCAATTCCAGTATCTACTTTTTTGCCCAATGAACCATCATTGATCACAGAAATCAGCACTGTAGAATCCTCTAATCGCGTTTCAATATAGATAGTTCCACCAGCTATCAATTGCGAGATTCCATGTTTAAATGCATTCTCAACCAACGTTTGAATAATAAAAGGTGGAATCGGAAACTCATTCAATTGTTCATCATGATGAATAGCGATTGCCAAACGTTCTTCAAAGCGCACCTTTTCCAAATCGAGGTAATCATTTACCAAATCCAATTCATCGCGCAAGCTCACCATTTGCTCTTTTCCTAAAACCAATGATTTACGCAATAAATTGGAAAGTGTGGTGATGTTCTCTTTCGCCTGAATCGGATCAAGATCAATCAAAGCGCGGATACTATTGAGCGAATTGAATAAAAAATGTGGATTTAATTGAGAGCGTAGATTTTTTAACTCAATTTCGTTATGACTGGAACTTAATTGCAAATTTTTGACTTCTTGAATCCGTGATTTCTGGAAAAAGTGAACCGTAAAATACAACCCGTTCCACATTAAGAAAAAGACTGCTATTACGATGATACTATTGAGCAAAGCCAACCAACTATACTCTTCATCTTTTAAATCCAATACAAATGAAATCAATAAATTTACAAGAGTAAACCCAGCTGAAGACACGATGCTCATAATCAAAATACGCGGAACCAGTGGTCCAAGTTTGATATTCAACCAACCAAGTCGAATGAAAATCAACCGCATAAAATGGGAAAAAGTAATTCCCATGATCATAAAAACGCTGATGGAAATAAAGAAGTCAGCATCCAATTCAACTTTTGATTTAGCATTGGCAAGGTTGGAAAGCACAACCAACAAAGCAAGGGAAGTCCAACCTATTATTTGTGCCAACCAATATACTTTCTGAGCTCTTATCATCATCCAAATGTAATCCTTTCAGTCAACACATCAATGCTTCGTTCGCGAATGGCTTGAAGACAACATGAGCGGTTGTATGAATGGTTGAAAGAATTGTATCTTCGGTACAATTATTGACTAGTGTTCAGTGATGAAAGTTGCATTTATATTCTTATTGGTTACTTCTTCTATTGGTTTTTCGCAACAACTGCAGCGAGATAATGTTGGTGTACAAGTTCAATTTTTAGCCAATTTCGGGACACATAAAACGACTTTTGGTGTTAAATTAAACGCTTATGCTGCCATTGATTATGCTCAACTAAACATCGGCTCAAGCTATCGTTTTCATGCACGGAATGTTGGAAACAGATGTAACTTTGGCGAATGGCGACACCACACTGGTATGGTACTCATTGCAGGAAAAGAAACCAATCCCATTAATTTCAATTGGGATGGAGCTTTACATCAATCAAAACGACCTTATTCCATTGGTTATTCGTATTTGTGGTATCGGGATAAAATTGGAACCTCACAACGATCCGGAACTTGGAATTTAGGGATTCAACGTGTTGATCTTCAATTTGAAAACGATGTGTTTGGTGGGCAAGCAAAAGACCGATTTCGAACGGGAAATCTTTACATCAGTTACCGCGATCAATTCCAATCAGTTGGCATTGGCTTGTTAATTTGGACAGGGGAAACAGGTAATTCAGTTTGGGATAAAACACCAACAGACCGTTGTCCAAGTGGTTACCGTGATTTAACTCCCCTACTTTTTGGAAAATCAAGTAATGGAATTTTGTACGTCAATGCAAATCGCACTTTTGCAAATCAACAAGTAGCTTCCATTCAGCTTGGTATTGACAGTGAGCAAATTCGACATATCTTCCAAAATCGGTTAACACATGATTTGTTGTTTCTCCCTAAAAAAATGGAGCGAAACACACCGCACTACCCTCGCCTCAATGAAAAAGGTGAAAATGTGTTTCAGAAAGAAGAAAAACGGCCAGATCGCTTGTTTTTTCAATGCAGTTTGAATGATTTGTTTTTGTATTAAAAACTCTTCAAACTGTCAAACTCAAAAACTAATCCCGTCTAGTTTCATTCATCCAAATCAATCTCATCTTTCGGAATAATAAACGACTCTATTTTATACAACATTCCATGCTCATCATAGTGTTTCCACTCACCGATTTTTTGGGATAAATTATTGTATTGACCAATTGCTTTAACACGTGGTTGAGGATCAGATACTTGCCGTCCATATTCTCTTAAAAATATATATTGACTTGAAATGGAGTTTATCGGTAAATCATAGTATTTGATTGCCAAATGAAGAAAAGAACTGGAACTGAATCCTTGAAAATCTTTTAAATAATCATTGGCGTAAACCACATGAATTGAATCAAAACTAGCCGTGTGAAATGGCTCAAATTGAGAAAGGGAATTACTCAACATAAATCCAAAATGATCATATTGATTCAAAAAATACGCCGATTTGACTGTTTGTTGATCTGGCACTTGCGAAAAACGATCAGAAAGATCTTGATAATACACCCAATCACCTTCTTTTTTGTATTGTACCAATTGAGGTTCACCATAAAGTCCACTTCTTGAACTATGTGGGAAATTAATCATACTAAGCTGATCATTTGCATTATTCGATAGATCACGTGCACTAATGGAAGCAGAATTAAGTGCCGTCAATTCAATGTTTTGAAACCACAATAAATTCCCTGGATTATAAACTGTTTCATGACCAGCTGCAATCAATTGATCGCTCGAATTATACACTTGTGTATACAGGAGTAAGGAATCGATTGGTCTTCTCACCCATTTCAGCGAAGTTCCCAATTCGTAATTGGTTTTCGTGACTACATTTCCGTCTTTAAACACAATTTCTTCGATCAAATGTCCTTCTCTGTCGTAACGCGTTCTGGTTCCATTCAAGAGATTATTTGACCATTGCTCTGTTCTACAAATTTTTGTCGTTCCTTGATAGTATTCAAACCATTGACCAGAACGTTTGCCATTTTGATAATAACCAATAATCCAAGGAAGTCCCGCTTCATAATTCTGTTCCCATCTTCCATGCAATACGCCGTTTTTACCTTCACCATGTAACCAAATATTTTCGGGTTTTTCAACCATGGCTTTATTCGTGAATTTATCGGTAAAATAAGTCGTTGTAACAACTGGTCGTTGAGGTACCTCATATTTATTTGGTAAAATAAATGCGTTTTCCGGATAAGAATCATACGCCCCTTGAATGAGTTTTAATTCTTCCAAAGTAAAACCAGATTGTTCTTGCCATGCTGGAACTTCGGCATCCTGTAGGTCTTTCACCCAAACATAATTATCTGTTGCGGCAATTCGTTGAGCCAATGCTTCATAGCCCGTTTGTTGCATTAAATAACCGACAGCGCAATGTGTAGTGTGTTCATCGATAAAAACGGGAATGCGCTCAGCTCTGTAATAATTCATCGGGAATTTTCCAGCTAAACGGTACTTATCCAACACCTCAATCAAGTGAAAACGTGACGTAAATTGTGCTTTACTCAATTGATCTACTGGATTGGTTCGCAAAATAAAAAGCACGTGCGTTAAATGCGCTTGAATGTATTCTTTGTCTGAATGAAAAACCTGTGCTTGCCCCGTTGGAGCTTGAGCAGCATACTTTTTCCAGTTAAAATTAAATGCGCACAATTGTTCATAAAGCGTATTGGCAGAAGCAGTTAACGCGAGCGCAAGGATCGATAAGGTAAAGAGGATTTTTTTCATAAGATGATTGTTTGTGATGGAAAGGTTTACAAACTGAAACAAGAAAGGTTCAATCGGCTTCTTTATTTAGTCTCTTTCATAGGACAAACCCCTACATTAATTTAACGAAAGGCGACGTTATTTGTGTTAATCGGATTCTATCTTATACGTTAGTTTGCCTATATTTGTGCTACAAAAAAAGAACAATGGCAAATCAGGCAATCTCAGAAACTACAGCATCGGTCGATTTCGAAACTTTCAAACAACAAGTGTTGAATGATTACCGTTTAGCCTGTTTGTCCAGAGAAGCATCACTTTTAGGTCGCAGAGAAGTATTGACAGGAAAAGCCAAATTCGGCATTTTCGGTGATGGTAAAGAATTAGCTCAATTAGCGCTCGCAAAACAGTTTCAAGACGGAGATTTCCGTTCAGGATATTACCGTGATCAAACATTGATGATGGCCATTGGTCAATTGTCAATTAGAGAATACTTTTCTGGCTTATACGCACATACAGATATCGTTGTTGAACCACAATCAGGTGGACGACAAATGGGTGGACATTTTTCTACACGCAATTTGGATGAAAATGGCGATTGGAAAAACTTAATGGAACAAAAAAACAGTTCCGCTGACATTTCCCCAACTGCTGGTCAAATGCCACGGTTATTGGGATTAGCACAAGCATCTAAAGTTTACCGCAATCATCCAACATTAAAAGACTTGGAGGAATTCAAGAAATTTACCAATGGTGGAAATGAAGTTGCTTTTGGAACAATTGGCGATGCCTCTACTTCTGAAGGACCTTTCTGGGAAGTGATCAACGCAGCTGGTGTTTTACAAGTTCCAATGGTCATGTCTGTTTGGGATGATGGATTTGGAATTTCTGTACCGCGTGAATTTCAAACGACAAAAGGCAGTATTTCTGATGCGCTTTCTGGAATGCAACGATCTGAAAACGGAACTGGATATGAAATTTTCGTTACCAAAGGTTGGGATTATGCCCATTTATGTGAAACCTACGAAAAAGCAGTTCGTGTAGCTCGTGAAGAACATGTTCCCGTATTGGTGCATGTGAAAGAAGTAAATCAACCACAAGGACATTCAACATCTGGATCGCACGAACGCTATAAATCAGAAGACCGATTAAAATGGGAAACTGAATTTGACTGTATTGCAAAATTCAAGGAATGGATTCTCGCTTTCAACGCTGACGGAATGAGCATTGCTTCAGAAGAAGAATTAACTGCCATTGCTGCAGAATCGAAAAAATCAGTCAACGAAGATAAACGTACTGCTTGGAGCGATTTTTCTGCTTTCTTGAAGAAAGATTTAACAAGTGCACTTGAATTATTGAATGCTGTTGCGAATGAAAGTTCTAATAAAGCATTTATTCTCAAAGAAATTGAAGCCTTGCAAAATGCAATGGAACCGATTCGCAGAGATATATTTAATACCGTTCGCAAAACATTACGCATCGTTCGTGGTGAAAATGGACCAGCTCGCCAAGCACTTATTGGTTGGTTAGAACGTGAAAAAGCAGCTAATTACGATCGTTACAGCAGTTATTTGTATTCCAATTCAGAACAAAGTGTCTTGAATTTGGAAATGATTGCTCCAACTTACGATGCAAATCCTGCATTAGAAGACGGACGAATTATCTTACGTGAAAACTTCCGTTCCTTGTTTGAACAATATCCACAAGCTTTGATTTTCGGTGAGGATGCTGGGAAAATTGGTGGGGTGAATCAATCGTTGGAAGGAATGCAAGAACAATTTGGCGAATTGCGCGTTTCCGATGTCGGAATTCGTGAATGTTCTATTATTGGTCAAGGAATTGGAATGGCAATGCGTGGTTTACGTCCCATTGCTGAAATTCAATACCTCGATTATTTGCTCTACGCGATTCAAATTCTATCTGATGATTTATCAACCTTGCAATACCGTACCAAAGGTGGACAAAAAGCTCCATTGATCGTTAGTACACGTGGTCATCGCTTGGAAGGAATTTGGCACAGCGGAAGTCCAATGGGAATGATTGTAAACTCATTGCGCGGAATGCATGTATGTGTGCCTCGTAACATGACTAAAGCTGCTGGCTTTTACAATACCTTGATGGCTGGTGACGAACCTGCATTGGTGATTGAACCATTAAACGGTTATCGTACAAAAGAACCGATGCCAAACAACATTGGTACGTATAGAATTGGTCTTGGATTGCCAGAAATCGTAAAAGAAGGAACGGATCTTACCATTGTTTCTTATGGTTCAACATTCAATTTATGTGAACAAGCCGCTCAAACATTAACAGAATTGGGCATTTCAGTTGAATTGATTGACGTACAGACGTTAATACCATTCGATATTCACCATGCAATTGCGAAATCGTTGAAAAAAACAAATCGCTTGCTCATCGTTGATGAAGATGTAAGCAGCGGCGCAACTGGTTTTATCTTGGATAAAATATTGGTTGAGCAACAAGCCTACAATTTCTTAGACTCCGCTCCTACTACGTTAAGCGCGAAAGATCACCGTCCAGCTTATGGTAGTGATGGCGATTATTTCTCCAAACCAAGCATAGACGATATTGTAGAAACTGCTTATAAACTAATGCACGAGGTTAATCCTTCTGTGTGTAACATCACCGTTCGTGAGCTCGTCGTCGTTTGACCTCAATCTTCTCCTCGTCCTCGCCACGGTGCTCTCCGAGCAGAGCGTTG
>JAYSRF010000148.1:0-10081 GCA_043721195.1 Fluviicola sp.
AAGCAAAAAGAATTGAAAGCGAAGCAGAGTAAAGTTATTTTAAAGGAAATCCGTTTTGGTCCCAACACAGACGATCACGATTTTCAATTTAAATTGGCACATGCTCGTAAATTCCTTGAAGAAGGAAGTAAGGTGAAAGCGTATGTTTTCTTCCGAGGTAGAACAATTGTATTTAAAGACAGAGGTGAAATTTTGTTATTGAAATTTGTTCAGGAACTTTCTGACTTAGGAGCTTTGGAACAAATGCCGAAATTGGAAGGGAAACGAATGATCGTAATGATCAACCCGAAAAAGAATAAATAGACTGAATTATAAATTATGAATTGCCCAATTATTAAGGCGAAAAAAACTTAATAATTCAATTCATTGATAATTTATAATTAAACGATGCTGATAGAGTGTTCACTTTTTAACTTAAAGAGAAATGCCAAAAATGAAGACAAAATCCAGTGCGAAGAAACGCTTCACAATCACTGGTTCTGGTAAAATCAAAAGAAAACACGCTTTTAAAAGCCACATTCTTACGAAAAAAACTAAGAAACAAAAACGTAATTTGACTCACGCAGGTTTGGTTCACCAATCTGATTTGTCAAACATCAAATTGCAATTGTGCATGAAATAATCCTATTGTAGTCCGCCATCGGTGGATCACTTCAGGATTAAATCGGTAATGTTTAACCCAATACTAAGTACAAAGCCTTCTGATCGCATGTCGCTTTAGCGATGGCGCAAACAGTGAAGCACTTACTATTAAAAAACTCAAAATTATGCCAAGATCGGTCAATCACGTTGCTTCTAGAGCTCGCAGAAAGAACTTTATGAAGCTTGCCAAAGGATACTTTGGTCGCAGAAAAAATGTTTGGACAGTAGCAAAAAATGCTATTGAAAAAGGATTAAATTACGCTTACGAAGGTCGTAAGCAAAAGAAAAGAAACTTCCGTTCATTGTGGATTACGCGTATTAACGCTGGTGCACGTATGCACGGAATGAGCTATTCTCAATTCATGGGAGCAGTGAACAAAAGCGGTATCGAATTGAACCGTAAAGTTCTTGCTGACTTAGCAATGAACCACCCTGAGGCGTTCAAAGCAGTAGTAGACTCATTGAAAAAATAAAAAAGATTATACATACTATCAGCTAAGCGCTCCATCAATTTTGATGGGGCGTTTTTTATTCCACCAATTTTATAGAACATTTAAAAATGAGTGATTTAGCCATCCAATAATTGATCGTTATTCGATTACCTTGAATCGACAAAATCGATTATCATTGTAGTGAACCAAATAAAATTATAGGATTATGAAAAAACTCTTTACTTCTCTAGCTATCTGCCTATCTGCAGGTGTATCAATGGCACAAATTGGAGCCGTTGCCCCGGATTTTACCGTTACCGACATTAATGGTGGAACGCATAGTTTATATAGCACTTTAAATAGTGGAAAACTTGTACTAATAGATGTTTCAGCAACTTGGTGTGGACCATGTTGGGGATTTCATACAGCGAACTATTTAGAAGATATTTATGCAGAATATGGTCCTGCTGGAACTAATCAAGTTGAAATATTGTTTTACGAAGGTGATGCTGCAACTGACGCTTCTGACTTAAATGGCACAGATGGAGCTTCTCAAGGTGACTGGATTACTGGTACTCCATACCCCATCATTAATGAAACACCATTGCAATTGTCGTTAAGCATTTATGCACCACTTGGTTATCCAACGATCAATGTAATTTGTCCTTCTGACAAAAAAATCAAAGAAGATTTATGGGATGTTCATGCAGGTGGCGGAACTACAGCCGCTAAATTGCAAACAATGAAAGATCACATTGACAATTACCTTGCAACATGTATGGGTGCAGCTGGTGTTGAAGAAAACACTTTATTGGAAGCGAGCGTAGCACCAAATCCAACAAATGCAACTACAACTATTCGTTTTTCTGCAACAACAGCTGAAACAGCTACAGTAAACTTGTACAGTGTTTCTGGTCAATTGATTTCTTCTACAACGCACCAAGTTGTTAGCGGATCAAATGCAGTTGAATTGGATTTGACATCTTTAGAAGCTGGTACATACTTCGTGAAAATTAACAGCTCTGAAGCAGTCAGTAAAATGATTCCTGTAGTTAAAAACTAATTCAGAACTTTCTAATCTCATAATTCCTCCATTAGTAACGCATACTTTTGGAGGAATTTTACTTATTCATTGATCATATTTTAAAAAATCGCATTATGAAAAAAATAATTACTTCGCTAGCAATCTGCTTATCTGCAAGTGCTTCAATAGCACAAGTAGGCGCAGTAGCTCCAGATTTTACGCAATCTGACATAAATGGAACGTCTCACAATCTATACAACTACCTGAATGCAGGTAAAGTGGTTATTGTAGATATGTCAGCTACTTGGTGTGGTCCATGTTGGGGCTTTCATACATCTCAATACCTAGAGGATTTGTATGCTGAATTTGGTTCTCCAGGAACAAATGAAGTGGTCATCTTATTTTATGAAGATGATGTACAAACAACTCTTGCTGATCTGAATGGAACTGGAGGAAATACACAAGGAGATTGGGTTACTGGAACTCCATATCCAATTATCAATGGAACTGTATCTTTACCTTATCCAGAATATGGTGAAGGTTACCCGACAGTAAGCGTTATTTGCCCTACTGACAAAAAAATCAAGTACAATCTATTTAATTCTGGCTCTTTGGCTCAAATGCGATTGGATGTACAAGACGTTATTGACCAATGTGCAACTTCAGCTTCTATTGATGAAACAACGTTACTTGATGTAACAATTGCTCCAAATCCAACAACTGATAACGCAATTATCCGATTCAATACAGCAACAGCTGAAACTGCTATTGTGAATTTATACAGCGTTTCTGGTCAATTGATCTCTACTACCTCTCACGCAGTTGTAAGTGGTACAAACGAGATTGAATTAAACTTGGCTAGTGTTGAAGTAGGTACTTACTTCGTGAAAATCAATAGCACAGAAGGAACAAGTAAAATGATTTCTGTAGTGAAGAAATAACTCCATAGTATACAACTAATTGTCCCCTGTTACATTGAGTAGCAGGGGATTTTTTTATGCTCTATTTTTTAAAGGTACACATTCGTGAATCTGCACAACAAAGCTTGATATAACGGATCATTTCATCCTATTATTGCAGCATGCAAGTAGACGCTATTTGCAATTTTAACAATTTCAAATTATTCTTATCAGCTTATGAAAAAATTGATTTTTACCATCGCAATTTACTTAACCACCACTGTCTCTTTTGCCCAAGTAGGTACAGTAGCACCAGATTTCACAGCTACAGATATCAATGGAAATGTCCATAACTTGTACGATTACTTAGACGATGGAAAAGTCGTTATTATTGATGTCTCAACAACTTGGTGTGGACCATGCTGGATACTTCATCACGATTGGCATTATTTAGAAGATTGGTATGCTGAATTTGGACCAAATGGTACAGACCAACTTGCCATATTTCTTTATGAAGCTGATGAAGATACAGGTTTAGATGATCTAAATGGAACAGGTCCTAATACACAAGGAGATTGGATAACTGGAACTCCTTACCCGATATTTAATGAGTCGCCAACCATTCCAGTTCTTAATTCCTTTATTGAAGGTGGTTTTCCGACGGTAGATATTATTTGCCCCTCTGACCGAATTATAAAATATAATCTTTGGGAAAATTGGAGTCAACCAGAAGTAATGCGCGCGCAAATTATTGAATTAATTGATCAGTGTGGAAGTGCAGCTGGAATAAAAGAAAATAATTTGTTGGAAGCAAACATTGCTCCTAATCCAACAACGGGTGCAACATCTATTCGTTTCACTACAACAACAGCAGAAACAGCTACAATAAATTTATACAGTGTTTCTGGTCAATTGATTTCTGCTACAACGCATCAAGTGGTAAGCGGTTCAAATGCAATTGAATTGGATATGAGTTCTTTAGAAGCTGGTACTTACTTTGTGAAAATCAACAGTATTGAAGAAGTAAGTAAAATGATTCCAGTAGTTAAAAAATAATCCGTTCAAAATCAATTAAAAATCCCCTGAAACATTGAGTAACAGGGGATTTTTTATGCCTCTTTTTTAGGCGAATTTTGTTTATTCCTATTATGAAAAGGTTTCTTTTTTCGATTGTTATTGCTTCCTCCAGATGGTTTTTGAGATACTGTCCAAACAGGAGCTTCCCCCAGAAAGGATGGATAATCTAGACGAGGAATAGTTGCTTCAATCAATCGTTCTATACGTGCAAGTTTAGGTAAGTCTTTTTCGTTAATCATTGTAAACGCCTCACCTTGTGTGTTTGCACGCGCTGTACGACCAATTCGGTGTACATAATCTTCCGCATCGCGTGGGGCATCGTAATTGATCACCATATTGATCTCTTTGATATCAATTCCACGACTCATAACATCCGTTGCAACAAGAATACGCGTTCGTTTTGACCGAAAACCTCTTAAAACTTCTTCTCTTTGATCTTGCTCTAGGTTAGAAGAAACTCCTTCCGTAGCTTTAAAACCAGACTTCTTTAGAAAATATACGATCTCATGTATTTTACTTTTCTGAGAGGTGAAAATAATAATACTCGAATGGTCAGGTCGCTCATCCAAAATATGTTTTAGCAATGCATTTTTGTTGTTGTCGACTGTCAAATAAATATTTTGAGAAACTCCAGCTGCAGGTTTAGAAATAGAGAGCGCAATTTCAATCGGGTTGATCAAAATTTTATTCGCTAGGTTCTTTATTTTATTCGGCATTGTAGCACTAAACAATAACGTTTGGCGCTTCTTGGGCATGTAGGAAATGATGCGTTCTATGTCATCTGAGAAACCCATATCAAGCATTTTATCTGCTTCATCGAGCACTAAATGTTCTAATTGAGAAAAATCGACATAACCTTGCATCATGTGAGATAACAATTTACCAGGCGTAGCAACAATAATATCTACTCCCTCTACTAGAGAAGATTTTTGCTCTTCCCATTTCTGACCATCTCCACCACCATATACTGCAATAGATCCTACAGAAACAAAATAAGCAAGTCCTTGAATTTCTTGTTCAATTTGAACGGCTAACTCTCTAGTAGGAACCAATATCAACGTATTGATAGAGGAATCTTCTTTACCTGTTAGTTTATGTAAAATAGGAAGAACAAAAGCAGCTGTTTTACCTGTTCCTGTTTGTGCACATGCCAATAAATCTGTATTCTTTAAAATATGTGGAATGGCTTGTTCTTGTATGGGTGTCGCAGTTTCAAAGCCCATATGATAGATAGCTTCTAATACACTGTCGTTTAACCCTAATTCGTTGAATTTCATAGTTGGTGCAAAGTTAGCTATTTTGAGAGAGAAACGCTTATTTAAAAATCAATCTATCAGAATGATCATTATTCGTAAGTCTATCCAGTAGTTAACATGAAAAGTAGATTGTATTACATGATTCATAGGCTATTTAAACAAGACAAATCCGGGACAAATAATGATTTGAACCCCACTATACAAGGGATTTGAACGATAGTTAAGCTACCTTCGTCGGTTGGAAGCAACTAAACTTATATGAATACAGTTTAGTAAATATAACATTGCTATATGAACAAAGAAAATTTGATGCTCATCGGAGCGTTTATTTTACAAACAATAACATTGAATGCGCAGTGCAGTCAATATCCTATACTAGAACTTGGCAACGACACAGTTATTTGTGCTGGAAATAATTTCGTTTTACAGATTCCGAATAGCTACCAAAATTACAATTGGTCAACTGGATCAACTGCTTCTTCTATTACCATTTCTACTGGTGGACTTTACACCCTTGAGGTGACAAATGTTGGGAATAACTTAGTTGTCAATGGTGATTTTGAACTGGGAAATAGCAACTTTACTAGCTCGTACATCTATGGAACTGGTGGACCTTGGGGCTTGCTAAGTAATGAAGGTCAATTTGCAGTTTCGACTTCTCCTTCATTGGTGCATAATAATTTTTCATTTTGTAATGATCACACACCAACTGGTCCAGGTAATATGCTTATTGCGAATGGCTCTGGTGTGGCGAACACCTCAGTTTGGTGCCAAACAATAACAGTTGATCCCAATACTGATTATTTGTTTTCAGCTTGGTTTGCAAATGCACTTAATGATCCAAATGTATCCAATCTACAATTTTTCATTAATGATGTACAGATAGGTCCCATTTTCTCAACTTCTGCAAATGCTTGCGAATGGACAGAATTTAATGATGTATGGAACTCTGGAATCTCAACGAGTGCACAATTGTGTATTCGGAATCAAAATACATCGGTTGGAGGGAATGATTTTGTCATTGATGACATTACTTTTCGCCCAGTGTGTTTGCAAACAGACTCAATACAAGTTACTTATGATAATCTAAGCATTAGTGCTGGCGCAGATTTGTTGTTTTGTGAGAATGAAACAGATAATTTCACTGCTACTTCTAATACACCAAACACTACATTTATTTGGGAAGATGGAACAATGGGAGCTAATTTAACGCCCACAGCTTCTGGCACTTATACAGTGCATGCTATTTCTGCAAACGGTTGTTATGTTTCAGATTCTGCCATTGCAACTATTACTGCTATGCCTTGGGGAATTGACTCAATCTATACTGGTCCAACAATGTGTGGTGAAAACAATGGATATGTTTCAGTTCTAACAAATGGCACATTCAATGTTCCACCAATCTATACATGGAATGGTCCAGGAGCAAATAATCCTAATCAAATAAATGCTTCCGTTTGGACTGATTTAGGTCTAGGATGGTATTACTTATCCATTCAATCTGCCGGTTGTTTCTTGTATGATTCTGCTCAAATAACTCCTCTTAATCCACCAGTTGCTGAATTAACTGCTTCAATTGTGTCAGGTTGTGAGCCAATCGTTGTGACATTTACGAATACCAGTCAAAATGCAACGACTTATTATTGGAATTTTGGAAACGGACAAACAGCTACAGTAACTGATTTATCCAGTCAAACGCAAACATTCTCAGATGCGAACATGGCTTCAAATACCACTACAGTTCAATTAATTGCTTCTCAAGGTGTTTGTAATGATACGGCTACGGTGACAATCAGTATCAGTGTTTGTGGATGTAACGATCCGCTTGCATTAAATTACAATCCATTAGCGACTGTAAGTGACGGTTCTTGCCAGTATCCAATTCCGCCAACGCCAACCGTGGAAGTTTACAATGTCTTCACACCAAACGGAGAAAACCCGTTGTTTTTCCTTACAACGACTAACACGGAAAAAGTAGAATTGGTAATTCTGAACCGTTGGGGAAATGTTGTTTTTGAACAAACGAGTCCAAATCCAACTTGGAATGGTGAAATAAACGGTGTTGATACTGCTGATGGTGTTTATTTCTACAAATATACTGTAACTGGTATCAGTGGGGAATTATTGGAAGGTCATGGATTTGTTCAATTGATTCGCAAGTAGCCTATTATTTTTTGGATTCTCGCCATTCTTTTAGTGAACGTTCCTGATCTTCTACAACATCGTAAAAACGAATAGAAAAATCAGGATAAACATGAAATTGAAAGTATGTTGCGTAGGAAGCACCATTGTCTTCAGCTACTGAAACAGCATAGTATTCTTGGTCATCAGAAGGTTCAGATGAAATAAAGGTGCTTAATACACGTTGTTCGTTGGTTTTTTTTCGAATAGTCGCATCCAATTCGATTACCTCTTTTAACTTCCAAACTAGGTCAATAATTTTTTGCTCCGTTTTGTTTTCTAAAGCTGATTTATTTGTCATTTTTTCGAGAACAGGCGGTTGCGCTACCGGAGGGGTTAGAATTTCATCACTAGTAGAAGAATCAGATTCAATTTCAGATCCTTTTGGCTGATTGTCTGGCAATTCGGACGTGCTTTTTTCACCACAGGCTGTCAATGCTAGAACCAATGATCCGAAAATAATACAGGAAAAGACATTCATAAAAAACAACTTTTGATGATTGAAAATACAGAATATTAATTGAATTATTTCAACGTGACCATTCTTCGTTTAAAATCCACTTTTTAATCATCGATTCATCTAAAATTCGACCTATAACACGGTAGGCGGAATTAGATAATGGGTTATCGCTATTCAGCTTTTCTGATTGAACACCAATTTTAGGATTGTAATAACTGGCATGTACAAAACGAAGTACTTTTCCTTTTTTGTAGACAAATCCAACATGATTATCCAATCCAACAATGTACAAACCATCTTCCCTACTCGAAAAATACTCCATAACAGTCTGAATTGGTTTATTACTAAACCGTTTAATATCGCTCGTTAGGCGTTTGATGTAATATTCCGATGCTTGCTGTGCCCAATAGGTTCGCGGAATTTTAAAACCGGCATCTTGCAAAACGGTTGTGATAAAATAACCACAGGCTATTTTTCCTTCTCGAGGAGTGCGAGTTGTTCCGTTGAAATCCCATTCTGTGCCATCCCATTGTTCAAAAAAATCAGTTGTGATCTCTTCAAATAAATATGCTTGCGCAAGTTCAATCAACGAATCTCGGCCAACACTATCTGCCTCCTGAAATTCCAATTGAATGGCTTTACGCTTTGTTTCTACCTTTTTGATCAATTCAGAATACGTTTCCTTTGGTTGCGATTGACAACCGAAAGATCCAACAAGGAAAAGTAATATATAAAGGCTGTATTTCATAACACAGAATCTCAGATTAATAGTCCAAAGTAGTGAATTTGTTACTTCATAACATGAAAAAATCCCCTTCTCCGAATTGGAAAAGGGGATTTCAATGTGAAATGAATCACTTATTTTTTCTCGTCAACTTCTTCGAAATCAACATCTGTTACCTCATCTTGTGCAGTTTCTTCTGCATTTCCTTGAGCTCCAGCAGCACCACCATCATTATTTGCGGCGTTGTACATTTCTTGCGAAGCATCTTGGAATACATTGTTCAAACGCTCCATTGCTGGTTCCAAATTAGCCATGTTTTTCGCTTCAAACTCAATTTTCAATGCAGCTAAAGCATCTTCAATTGGTTGTTTTTTATCAGCAGGGATTTTATCACCGTACTCTTTCAACTGACGTTCAGTTTGGAAAATCAATGAATCCGCTTTGTTCAAAGACTCAACTTCTTCACGACGTTTGTTGTCAGCATCTGCATTTGCTTCTGCATCCGCTTTCATACGTTTGATTTCCTCATCACTCAAACCTGAAGAAGCTTCAATTTTGATCGATTGTTCTTTTCCAGTTCCTTTATCTTTTGCAGAAATGTGCATGATACCGTTTGCATCCACGTCGAATGTTACTTCAATTTGTGGTTCGCCACGACGAGCTGGTGGAATATCTGTCAATTGGAAACGACCTAACGTACGGTTATCAGATGCCATTGGACGTTCACCTTGCAATACGTGAATATCAACTGAAGGCTGATTATCAGAAGCCGTAGAGAATGTCTCTGATTTTTTCGTTGGAATTGTTGTATTGGCTTCGATTAATTTTGTCAATACACCACCCATTGTTTCGATACCCAAAGACAATGGAATAACGTCTAATAAGAGTACATCTTTTACTTCACCTGTCAATACACCACCTTGAATGGCAGCACCAATTGCAACAACCTCATCTGGATTAACCCCTTTAGAAGGTGCTTTTCCGAAGAAACGTTGTACAGCATCTTGAATGATTGGAATACGTGTAGAACCTCCAACTAAGATTACTTCATCAATATCGCTTGTAGCCAATCCTGCACTTTTCAATGCCGAACGACAAGGAGCAATCGTACGTTCAACGATAGAAGCAATCAATTGCTCAAATTTTGCACGTTGTAATGTTCTAACTAAGTGTTTTGGAATACCATTCACCGGCATGATGTATGGCAAGTTGATCTCAGTAGAAGTTGTAGAAGACAATTCAATTTTTGCTTTCTCAGCAGCTTCTTTCAAACGTTGTAATGCCATTGGATCTTTACGCAAGTCTAATGCTTCTTCAGCAAGAAACTCTTCTGCCAACCAATCAATGATTGAATCATCCACATCATCACCACCTAAGTGAGTATCAC
>JAYSRF010000149.1:0-10071 GCA_043721195.1 Fluviicola sp.
TGATCAACCACTCCTGGATCCATGTGGATATCGTAGAACGAAACCGAAGTCACGAGTGGCGTATAATTGCGATCCAACACTTCACCCGGTCGCGGATAACGTTTCACAGCACGTGTTGGAATCTTCTCTTTCCCAACAGAAAACAACGATGCCTTTCCTTCGGTTTGAATCATGGTTGTTTTCACAATGACCACAATCAACGCGATGAAAAAGCCCAAGTACACAAGGTAGGCTCTCCAGATCAGATCCTTTTTGTCGTTACTCATTGTTTTTTCGTTTTTATGCGAATCACCTTTACGGGTTTCACTGTCTCTTTCAATCCACGACGCTCCAAGGCTTCTACCAATCGGTAACGCGTGGTCAATTCTTCTAATCGTGCTTTATTCTCAATGTATTCAGCGGTGTTTGCATTCACATCTGTTTGCAACGTATCAATGTCTTTCGTCAATTGTTTACCGTAGTAACCTTTCCCAACAACCAACAACAGTAGAAAGAGAATGAAAAACACAAACGTGAGGTTGTTCAAAACCACATCACGGGTGAGGATATCTCCATTCAATACTTGCACTAAAAGATTGGCACGACGAGGGGCTTTCTTTTCTTTTTTGTCTGCTGGCTTTTTGCCCGCAGTACCTGCTGCTTTTTCTTCAGTGTTGGACGCGTTGAAACGCGTACCCACAGCATCAACAGATGCTGGTTTTTCATGGTATTCATTCCCAGCTGGAGCAGCAGGAGCAATTGGTTTTTTGGATGTTTTGTTTTTATTCTGTAATCCTTCCAATGCTTCTCTACCCAGATTTGATTCCGGCTTGCGTTCGTGGTACTCATTTTCCATCAGCGACACGTTTAGCAATTCGTAACTTCGCGCTTCTCGCACGGGAATTCATCTCAATCTCTTCATCCGAAGGAACTATTGGTTTGCGGTAGATTTCTTCAAAGGGTTTCAATACATTTCCGAAAAAATCTTTCTCAATGGAACCGTCTAAGTTGCCCCGTTTCATGATATTTTTCACCAAACGGTCTTCCAAGGAATGGTAAGACATTACCACCAATCGACCATCAGGACGAATCACCTCTTCGGTTTGTAACAAGAATTTCTCCAGCACCTCCATTTCTTCGTTGACCTCAATACGCAACGCTTGAAACACCTGCGCAAAGTATTTGTGATCCTTGAATTTTGGCGCAAGTGGTAGGAGAATCTCCATCAACTGACCCGTAGTTTTAATGGCTTTTCGTTTGCGTTGTTTCACCAACTCAACAGCCGCTTTATAAGGATTTGGCAACTCACCGTACGCACGGAAAATCTTCGCCAATTGTTCATCTGTATAAGTCGCCAAAATGCTCGCTGCCGTCACTTCACCACTTTGATTCATGCGCATGTCGAGTGCTTCATTTCCACGGATAGAGAAACCGCGTTTGGTATCATCAAATTGATGGGAAGAAACACCTAGGTCAGCTAAAATGCCATCCACTTGTTTGATTCCCATGACCCGCAAATGGTTTTTGAGGAAGGAGAAATTCGCAGGAACGAAGTGGAAATTTGGAGCTGTCCATGCATTGGCACGCGCATCTGGATCTTGATCAAAAACGATTAATTGTCCTTTGGGAGAGAGTTGTTCGAAAATGGCACGTGCGTGACCACCACCACCGAAGGTAACATCCACATACGTTCCATCAGGATGAATGGACAAACCGTCCAAACACTCTTTCAACATTACCGGCACATGATAGTTCTCGTTATTCGTCATCGCTTCCCAAATCACCCATTACTTCATCCGCTAAATCAGCGAAATCAGCCATGTTACCTTCCAGCAATTGGAAGTATTTGGACTTGTCCCAGATCTCAATTCGGTCGTTGTAGGCAATGAGCATCACATCCTTGTCTAAACCCACGCGCTCCATGTGCATCACCGGAATGAGTACACGTCCAGCAGAATCGAGTGCCAATTGCTTTGCTCCTTGATGGAACAAGCGGTAGAACATTCGATTTTTCGGTTTAAACAGGTTGAGTTTTGACAATCGTTCCGCCAATTTATCCCACTCGTTCATGGGATATAGCGTGAGACAGTCCTCAAAGCCTTTGTTCAACATAAATTGTTCCTGAGCTTCCGGAGAGAGTTGTTTGCGCAAGCCAGCTGGAAAGAGGAATCTCCCCTTGCCATCTAGTTTCACTTCAAATTCTCCTACAAGTCCAGCCATAGCTTAAATAATGGGTAAAATTAGGGGAAATAACCCACTTTTTACCACCAAGTTACACTTTGTTGAAAACTTCATACGCACGAGGACATATAAAGGTTACAACGTTGGGTGTAAATGTATTGATTTTATTGATATAAGGACATGAAAAAAGTTAGTGGGAGAAAGTGGTAGAAAATGTGGATTGTGGAAAAGTAGGTGGGAAATGGGGGTTGATGGTGTTGGTTAAATTTTGCTGTAAAGATTTGGTTCGGGAAGTATCCCGAGCCTATGTGTTTTGCTTGGTTTTGGGAGGCGTTGTAAGCGGTTTGGAATAGGTTCGGGAAGCATCGAAGACTTCTTTGGACAATTCTTACATCAAGATAAAAAAGAGGAACAGGTTCGTAAGTGGGTAAAATTTTAAGTGAACAATAAAGTGGGCATATTCACCTTAAAAACCTTTCCCTCCAATGCCATTCCAAACTTTCTCTACTTGGGTAATGCCGTTGATCAGCTGGCAATCCGATTTTCTTTCCTTTAAACTGTCCCAAAGCGTAAGGTGAATCGTTGTTTTCAATTATTGTACCTGAAATGTGTACTCGATAATCGGTATCAATTGTTAGATAGCCTGCATCAAACGCATCATGTAAAGTGGGAGTTAATGCAATTCCATTGCCAATGGTTTCTGTTTCAGAAAGGGAAAACGGCTTGATATGACAGGCTTCAATCAATTTAATATTGCTTTGCGAAGAAGTCACCTGTAGACCCGAAATAGCACATTGATAGTTGTAAACGCGTGGAATTTCCACTTTGAATTTTGCACTTCGCAAAAAGACTTCTTGCTCACGAACATCTTTTGTAACTTTTTGAATGGGTATTTCCCAAATCGGCTCGACATGTTCCGTCATCATGAGCGATTCGGGTTCATCCAAAAACAAAGGAATCGCTTTTTGTTGCAAGTGTTTCGTCAACGGAAAATAGGTATCGAGCAAAACGTTTGTAAGCACTTGATTGGTGATTGGATCAAGCAACAAATCAAACAACGGCTGATCCATCCAAGCATAGTTGAGCGTTTCCCTCAAATTCTTAAAACTCTTGATGCTTTTCGATTCAGTTAAAGCAATTTCCATTCCCGGGAAAGGGACGAGTCTCCAAAATGGTTCTTTTCCCATGTGGAAAAACGGCAATGCAAAATTCAAAAGATGAGGTGTTGTTACAAAGCGAAACCAATTGTCTTTAAACGCAACTACCAATTCCTCTGTAATGCGCATTCGGTTATCTGTAATTGTTCCATCAGAAATCAATTGCGCAATCGATAACAACAAAATAGGTTTATGCGGCGCACCACCCCATTTATGCGCCCGATTGAGGTGTTGAAATTGGTATATGTATGGCGTAAGAATAGCGTTGTTCATGGAATGGTGTTGCTTGAGCTAAGGTAGGGAGATTTTTGAGAAACAGAAGTTACTTTCTCCCAACTATGACATTAACAAATTACTCATCCATTTCAAACCAATCATTAATTGCGTATTTTGTCCTTCTGTTTTGTTCGTTTAACACCAAAAGTCATGCAACCCCGTTTTAAAACCCTTTCTAGTGTTTGCCTCCTGCTGTTTTTGTTGGCGAGTTGTTTTGCGGTTGGACAAGCTGATAGTTTGAGACTACAAGCACCACAGTTTAGTCGGAAAATTGAGAACGATCCCAACTTGTTGGTAGCCGCGCTCATAGAAGGGAAAACGAGCGATAAGGAGAAGTTAGAAGCTATTTTTGTGTGGGTTGCCACCAATATCAAGTACGATTATCGCCTGTATTTCTCTGGTAAAGGTAGTAGTGCAGAAACGGATATTAGCAATGTGTTGCGGAGAAAAAGTGCTATTTGTTTTCAGTACGCCGATTTGATGAATGTCCTGTGTTCCCTAGCTGATCTTCACAGTTTGACAATTACCGGTTATGCAAAAGATCGATTATTTGACATCAATGACACCTTGTATTTTGATAACCATGCGTGGAATGCCGTGAAATTGGACGAACGTTGGTATGTATATGATGTAACCTGGGCTGCTGGAGGCTATGAGTACCGCATGAGACGTTTCAGTGAGCGTGTTTTTAACTGGCGGATGCGAATTCATACAAAAAGGAAGAAGCTCAAAAAACAAAAAATTGTGATGGTGCAAGAAGCAAATGAATTTTGTGGAATCCCTAAACACAAAGAAAAAAAAATTCAATTCGTCCTTAAATTACCACTCTTCTGGCGTATAGTTGATAAGATCTTAAGTTGGAAACACTTGAGGTATGTCATTGATCATGGAAAATTAGAAAACACCAATTTCCTTCTTACTGAACCTCGTTTATTTGCGATAACGCACTTCCCGAATGTCCCTTATTGGTCATTAACTCCTGAAATAAGTAAGATCAGCGAATTTTCTGCCGATAAAAGCTATTATGATTTTGATTTCAATCAACACCTTATGCAAGATAGCGAAGGTCAAATCTGCCTAAAATGCGATGATTTTTTTGCGCTGGAACTAGTTGATCAGGAAAAGGCAATCATTCAACAAAGTCTCGCTAATAATCCACGAAATGGACTAGTACCTTCAATATCCTATTTCCGAATCGCTGAATACTTTTTTAAAGACGCGGAATTAACGCTCGATTCACTGGAGAAAGTACAAGGGTATGATTCTACCTTACTTTACCTCGATGAAGCGAAAAAAGAATTAAAAAGAAGCGGTTCGCAGAACAAAGCTTACATAAAATTGCATCTAGAAAAGGAAAAGATTAAAGTAAAACAACTGAAAGAGACAAACAGAAAACATACTGCTGTAAATCGACTGAATGTCACCAATCTGCGTGCTAGAGCCAATCGCATCAAATCATTGAACACCAAACTCAAAAACAATCAACGACTCTATTTAAGAGATCACAGGGCGCTAAAATTGTTGAAGCCTAAACGTCCACTCGCCAAAGAAATGCGGTCAGAAACCATTGAAGGAATTGAAAAAAGGCAAGCAATCCTTGAGCTAAAAATGGATTCATTGAATGAAGGAATTGAACTATTAGAATCGAAATTAATCACAGATATGAATGCATTATCGGATAATGTTTGGAAACAAACCCAATTGATTCAGCCGCAATTGAGTAACTTCCAACAAAGTATCTATTCACGTGTCATGCTTTCATTGGATGATCGTGATAAACCGATGGTTGAATTACAGGATTCAATTCTTCAGGATGAACAGGAGTTGATTCTTTCCGTAAAAAATCTTGTTTTACTTCCTGCTGATACCCTCTATAGCAATTTTATCACCTTGCATAAACTGATAAAGTTGAGAGATGCTAACCAGCTCAAAATGCTCAAACTTTACGCACAATTGTATACTGGAAATAGTATTGGATTGGATAGTTTAGAAGCAGTCCGCTCCCGTTATTTGAAACTTATTCAAAAAGATTACTGCTATTTTTACCAACATCGATTTCCGCTGAAACTATTTACACTCGGATTTAAACACTTTAAAGACAGTCATTATGACTTGTATGAAGTTATTCGTGACGATAACAAGGCAGAACTTATGCGACACAAATCTTTTGTTAAAGAAATTGTGCTGAATAGAAAAAGAGTCACACACGTCATTAACACCAACCTGAAATATCAAGCTAGGTATAAACGAAGTGCGATGCAAGCTAAAAAACAGTACATCATCCGGAAGAAAAAAGAGAATAAAAAGCTTGCTTCTGAAGATTAGTCATCGAATAATCACGTTACTGCACTTTGATCGGGAATTCCTACCATTCGATCAACCAAACAGCGTGTTCCTTCATTTACAAGCGATTCAGCTTGTCAATGTGAAATGTGTCTGTATCTTTGCAGCGCAATTCTTTACAAGACCATTGCAAAAACCTACTGCCGCCACCGTCAACGGCTTTGTGATTTTAATAAAAGCGCTCCTACGGGAAGAGCACCACCTACGATCGATCGTCCCGATTGTATTTTTCCCACAACCCTTCGAAAGAGCTCCTATTTTTTGATCACTCAAGGAAGTATTTTTTGTGCTTGCATGAAGTTTGTTGCTTCTCATGCTCGGTAAGTTCTCACACTAGAATCTTACTTTGTAAGGTGCATAAGGAAAATGGCTTTTTGTCATACTTAGTGGAAAAAACGAAATCATTCGATTGACGCTGATTTTCTCACTTTCATGGGTGTTTTGTTTCCCACGAATACACGAATGAAAAGGTGTTAAAACGCGAATAATAAAGATCGAATTATAATCGCCGATGGCGATTCGTGGTGAAAAAAATGCAGTTTTCTAAATTGCTGAAACACTTTATGACGAAGAGCAAAAAATGAATTGGGTCAAAAAAAAACGACCCATTATGAATGAACTAAACAATTAAAAAAATGGCAAAATTATTAGATAAAATAGCAATCGTAGACATTGAAGCTACGTGCTGGAATGGCAATGCTCCCGAAGGAATGGTGAGCGATATTATTGAAATCGGCATCTGTTTATTGGATGTGCAAACGGGTGAAATCACCGACAAAAGAGGAATCATCGTGAAACCTGAACGCTCTACTGTGAGTGAATTCTGCACGGAACTCACTACCCTCACTCCCGAATTCGTGGAGCAAGAAGGAATTTCCTACAAGGAGGCATGTGCCATTCTACGGAAGGAATACCAAACACAAAGTAGAGCCTGGGCGAGCTTCGGCGCGTATGACCAAAAACAATTTCAACGCCAATGTGGTGATTTAGGAATTGGTTATCCATTCGGACCCTCACACATCAATGTGAAAACGCTCTTCGCTTTGAAGAACAAATTGGGTCACGAAATTGGTATGGATGGCGCATTGAAGTTCCTGAAAATCCCGTTAGAAGGGACCCATCACCGCGGGGTTGATGATGCGCTTAACATCGCAAAGATCATGCGCGTGATTCTAGGGTAATTTCCTACTTGATGATGAACATCAATTTTTAGACACCTTCAAGGAGAACCACAAAGAAAACAAAGCACGAGCTCACGGGCAATACACACGATCTCATTCGCGAAAAGGGCATTTCTTTCACCGAAGCAAGTAAGATCGTTCGTGAACAGTACGAACCCGAACAACTGTTATGGGCGGGCTACGGTGCATTCGACAGGTTACAACTTGAAACAAAATGTCGTGATAATGAATTTCGATACGGTCTTATAACCTAAATAAAGAATATAGAGGCACGATTCCCTTCGTGTCTCTTCTTTATTCTACCCGATTTCAGTGATCTAAATAACCACTAATAAGTGGGATATGTTTTCAATCTAATTCTGTTATATTTGGTGACATGTAACTCGTTCAGCATTCATTATTTACAAAAACAACTCACTATGAAACACATTTCACTTTTCTTCTTTTTGTTTTGCCTCACTGCGACTATTAGAGCACAAAACCCAGTTGTACAGGTAGCAGACGATACAACAAAACCGATTGAAATTTCCGCTCCAAAAGACAAGGTTGCCATTCGCGTCAGTGCAATTAAAAAATACCGACCAGATGTTGATTCCCATACCAATAAAGATGTTGCCGTACTCTATCCAGAAGATTATGTAATGGTGAAAATTAACCGTCATGATTTGGATTCTGCGAAAAAGAATATGCAGCAATACCGACTTTGGATTGACGGGATTTGTTTTCCAAATATGCACCCCTTGTTCATTAGCAATTCTGAGTCGGCTGTGATCTTTCAAATTGCGCGCGACACGCTTTCATCATCACCTTGGCAATTGTTGTACTCCAGCCCTACTTATTGGCGCTTTCATCGAGATGTAGCTATGAATCTCGGTACTTTGACAACTGAATTTACGCAAGGTAAAGACAAGTTCATTGTAGACTTACATACAACAACAAAGGAAATTCCTTGGATATTTTATCCGCTCTTTCTTTTGCTGTTACTTACCATTATCCGCTATGGTAAACCGCTATTAAAAGACACTGCTTTGTATTCCATTAATGGTGTGAAAATTAATTACAAAGCTGCCAATCCAGCTGATCACGATAACGGTATTTTGAATATTTCAGAAATTCCTTATAGTCTTGCACGGTACCAATTTTTAGTCTGGTTGATCGTTATTTTCTTTGCCATTTTACATATTTGGGTGATTACAGATGTGATGACTTCTCCCGTTGGAAGTACGCTCATCTTACTTGGAATTTCAAGTGGTACGTATTACATTGGCAAAATCATTGACAAACAACAAACTCCCACAACAGTGTTAACCCCTGCAGAACAAGTAAAACTATTTATTTCCAATAATCAATTATCGCAAGGGCTCATGCATGACATTTTAAGTGACGGAAATAGCATTAGTCTTCACCGCTTACAATTGGTGATTTTCACTGCTTTTTTATCCCTCTATTTTCTATCAGAAGTATTAGGATGCCTTATTATGCCACAATTCGATGCAACCATGTTGTCCTTGATGGGAATAAGTAGCACGATGTATGCTGGTGTAAAAACAACGGAATAGAAATGAATGCCGAACTCAGGTTAATAAAAGCGATTGGAAACAGTCGCTTTTTTGCGTTGTAAATAATTGGTCGGAAATCACACATTGTACACCAGAAGTCACCAACCGTAAACACCTGAAAATAAGTAACAAAACTTAACAATTGAAGGTGAAAAGGGATGATACTGAATCATACATTTGATTTAATTATTAATTCTTAAAACCAATGTAAAATGGCAAAAACACAAAAAAAGAAGTGGACTACAGAAGGTCTAGAACGACTAAAAAAAGGAAAATTAACTGAAGAAAAAAAAAGGTTGATTATAAAAGTCGAGGAAGAACTTAAAAAGAATCCGCCAATTAAAAAGTAACTCTGAAGAGGTGGTCGTTCCTACGATCGCCTTTTCGTGGTTAGTAAAAATCTATGTTCTAAACTCCCCTAAATCAATCAACCGACAGATTTCTGTTAAAAATGAATTCATCTTACTCTCATTCCGTGAATTTGCATTTTTTCTACAACTAAAAACCTCACTTTTCACAGGTCAACACCTTACAGTCAAAACAAACACTAACTTACTAGTTAGCAGTATTTAACGTGAATAATATAACGTTTTTTTTCTGTTAGAAAATGCCATTTAGCGTAACTTATACCGAATCTTTAATACTATTCGTTATGAAAAATCAAATTCACAAAATGAGGGCTGTGGCTCTTATGGCTACGGCACTAGTATTTGTTGGTAGCACGCAAGCACAATTGGTCAATTTCCCAACCGGGAGTCTTTGTACACAAGGGAATGATTGGGTAATTGATGGTACAAATGGGGCTGACAATCGACTTGGTCAGTTGCAAGGTGGAATTTATGGTGATCCTTGGTCGCAATGGGCGAATGTAGGAACCTGCGATATTGCCAGTTTCCCACCAGCGAATTGTCAGTATTACGGTTTCACCTCCAACTGGTCTTCAGATCGCGCTTTTTTTGGATTAAGATACAACGCTGTCAATGAAGCAGATGCAATTATCGCTTTTGGTGATAATGTAGATATGCAACCTGATATTAATCGCTTGATTTTCCAATTCGATTCTTGGATTCCTGCACAAAGTTTGGAAATAGGAACGATGTTGGCAACAGGGAATTTTGGTTTACATACCATGAATCCTTCTGCAACTTTACACTTGGATGCTGCATTTAAACCGCTAGATCCTGGAACGAACTCCAATGTGCGCTTCGAGAATTTGCAAACCGGAAAAGGGAATCTACTGGTCATCGATCAAAGTGGATATGTCTATGACAGTAAAATTGCCATGACCAATGTTGCACAAACTAGTTGTTTTTCGACCAATTATGTTCCAAAAGTAGGATCTGGCGGACCTATGGTATGCTCACAGATTTATGATGATGGAGCTTCTGTAGGGAT
>JAYSRF010000150.1:0-10021 GCA_043721195.1 Fluviicola sp.
CCACCGAAATAGCCACTCTTATTCCTGCATCTGGATCTGTGCTCTTTAAGTTTTATCAAACAAACAGTTGGATTCAAACGTTCTATCCTAATAAGGCAGTTTTAGAACCTTATTCAGATGTATCCAAAAAACCTATTTTTAGTCGAATGATTGCATTTTGTCTAAAAGGTAAATTGGGTGAATGGTTCGATGAATGGTTCATGAAACTAACCTTAAGAAGGTGGAAAAAGAAATTCAATGAATTTGATAATCAAAAATTTGGACTCACAATGAAGTCACGGAAATATGTCTCAAAACATCATCCAAATGACTTTCAAAATAAAGTACTGAACAAATACAGCGAATTGATTGAAAAATACAAATTGCATTATGCTGATCAATTGAACAAACAGCAAATAGAATTATGACCATTTTTTTGACACATAGCTATTTTTATCAATTGGATCCAAAGCAATGGAACAACAAAACTCCTTATCCACCTTTGGCAACAATAACGGCGCTTTCAATGCTTCAACAGGCGAATTATGAAACGAAGTTTTATGACGTAGCATTGGATGAATCTCCTCAAAAATGCAGCGCACAAATCGATCAATCGGCCGCGCAAGTTGTGGTTATTTATGATGATGGCTTTAATTACCTCACCAAAATGTGCTTGACCAATATGCGTTATGCTTGTTTTGAGTTGATTAAGGCAGCAAAAGCAATAGGAGCACAGGTGATTGTTTCCAGTTCAGATTCAACAGATCATGCAGATTTATACCATTCAACAGGAGCAGACATTATCATTCATGGAGAAGGTGAACGCACTTTATTGGAATGTTTAGATCAATTAAAAAAAGCTGAATCGATTACGGCTATTGCTGGGATTAGTTACTTCAATGAAGGGAATGTGGTGAAAACTGCTCCCAGAGTTAGTGTAAAAGAATTGGATGAATTGCCCACTGCAAATTGGTCAGCGATTGACATTCCTGCATACAAAGCAATTTGGGATAAAAGTAAATTTCCATTCACACTCAATATTAGTACAACAAGAGGTTGCCCATTCAAATGCAATTGGTGTGCAAAACCCATTTATGGAAACCGTTACAATTCCCGCTCTCCAGAAAGAGTGGTGGAAGAAATGAAACAGCTGCACTATCAATATGGTGTGAAGCATTTTTGGATTACAGATGATATTTTTGGGTTAAAACCTGGCTGGGTCACACGATTCAATGCGTTGATGAAGGAACACCAATTGTCGATTCACTATAAAATCCAAAGTCGCGCAGATTTGTTGATGAAGGATGAAACGATCAACGAATTAGCTGAATCTGGTTTAGAAGAAGTTTGGATTGGTGCAGAAAGTGGTTCACAAGCCATTTTAGATGCAATGGATAAAGGAATTACGATCGAAGAAATCAATCAAAGTACGCAGTTGTTACAAAAACGAGGTGTGCGCGTTGCTTATTTTCTTCAATTCGGATATTTAGGTGAAACAGCTGCTGATATTGAGAAAACCATTCGAATGGTGAAAACCAATCAACCTGATGATATTGGAATTTCGGTTTCGTATCCTTTGCCTGGAACAAAATTCTATGATGTGGTCAAAGAACAATTGGGTACAAAATCAAATTGGGAAGATTCAGATGATTTAGATTTGATGTTTAAAGGAACGTTCAATTCAGCCTATTATAAAAGTTTACAAAGGTATGTTCACCATACGTTTCGATTTGCACAAGGTATGCGAAAGTTGAAACAACCAAGTCGACCAATAGCTTGGAGGTACACGATGTTAGCTCCTTACAACCTGATCATGGCGCGTTTGCTCAAATCTAAATTGACCACTAAATGAGTGATTTTGATGCTGTTGCTACCAATTACGATCATGAATTCACACAAAGTTGTATTGGCATTGCCCAGCGTGAACAAGTGTGGAACTACATCGATCAATTGAACTTAAAACCATCAACAATGGTTTTGGAAATCAATTGCGGCACAGGTGAAGATGCCTTTCGTTGGAAGGAAAAAGGTCATGAAATCATAGCAACTGACTTATCGGCAGGAATGATCGAAATGGCTCAACAAGCACATCCTTCGATCGATTTTCAACAACTTGATTTAAGAAATCTCAATGGAATTTCAGAACCTATTTCATTGATCTTTTCCAATTTTGGAGGATTAAATTGTATTTCTCCCGCTGCATTTGAATCCTTTTTTAAAACAGCTTATCATCGCTTGCCCGAATCAGGCCAGCTGGTTTTGGTAATTATGGGCAAAAAATGTTTGTGGGATCGCGGATTTTTAACTCTCAAAGGGCGTTGGAGTGAAATTCGGAGAAGAAATTCAACCGATGCAATTGCAGTCAATGTTGCTGGAAGTGATGTGCAAACTTGGTATTATTCACCAAAACAAGTACGTAAATTCAGCAAAAAATTCTTTAAAATTCAAGAACTAAAACCAGTCGGATTTTTTGTGCCACCGTCCTATTTGGCACCATTTTTCAGCAAAAATAAACGCTTATTAGCTCTTTTCAAATGGTTAGATCGTTGTTTGCCATTTCCATTCTTGAGTAATTATGCAGATCATTATTTGGTGTATCTTACTAAAAAAACGACTCCAGTTTTATGAAAATAGGGTGGTTTTATAATCTAATTGAGATTTATAGATAAAATGGTTTACCTCAACGTATACTGTAACATACATTTGATTCCAATTTGGGTCTTAGTATAATCAGATAAAAAATCAGACTTATGCAGATAATAGGTTCGAAAAAAGGGTTGTATGGTAATGCAAAATAGGGTATTCAGATGATAAGTTGTACCAAACCCTCCTGTGATGCCTAAACCCGAAAGATTGTAATTTTCATCTGTTCCTTTATAATTCTCTATTTCAGAGCCATTAAGTGGGAAGGCATCAAAACTTTTTCGTTGTTGAATTGAGAATTGGTAAGATAAACCAAGGTTGATAAAGTAATCCCATTTTTTTGAACGGGTAAAAATATAATTAGCTGTCAAAGGAATTTCAATGAATTGACTTTGATAATTAATTGTAAAGGTTGTGTCATAAGTTGATGTTTGAGGAATCAAATTGCTACCGAAAGTCACGTTTTCTAATTGTTGTTTCCTGTAAGAATAGAGGACATCACAATCTAATCGAAATTTCGGACTTAATCTAAAAGACGCATTCAATCCTGTCGAAAAACAATAGTTACTTTTCAAAGCAGGAAGTTCCTTACTGACCAAAGTTTGTTGAGGTGAATAAACAATCCCAACACGAATTTTATCGGTAATTTCAGTTTCTTGTGCAAATGCTTGAAAAGAAATCAAGAAAAGGGTAGTGAATATAATTTTGTTCATTGTTTTAGAATATGCGGTAAAGTTATCTTACCAATTGAATAAAACCCGTTTTACTTGTAACTTTATGTTGCGAGTTTTCAAGAATGATTGTGTAAAAATAAACTCCATCACTGCAAGGTATACCAGTTTGATCGTTTCCTTCCCAGAATTTGAAAAGCGTCTTTGAATTTGTTTGGCTAATTGGAAAAGTCAAAGAATTACTTTTTAGTACATTCCCCCATCGATTAAGTATATTGTATGTTATTGAAATTGGAGAAGTTAATTCAATTTCGAACTCATCATTTATAGAATCTCCATTTGGAGAGAACACATTAGCGATCTCGTCTAATTCGTCGCAATTTCCCATTGTTACAATAGTAGTATCACTTCCAATTCCACAAGCACTTGTTGTTTCGACCACATATTGACCCGCAGAATTAACCGTAATTGAAGATACAGTATCACCAGTATTCCACTGATAGGATAAAGAACAAACATTCATTGCATTAAGCGTTAATTCTTCTCCGTTACAAAGGGAAATATTTTCAGGTAAATTTGATTGATGAATTCCACAAATAGAAATACATTGATAGGTGGTGTAGGGAATTCCGTTGACATAAACAGTACATTCAACTTGCCAATTTCCCTCTTCTGAAAAAGTATGGAAAGCATTAATTCCAGATACCAGTTGATCATTGTCGGAAAAGTGCCATTGGATAGAATCTATTGTTGCATTTGGTGATACCAAAGAAAACTCAATGGGTGTATTTATACAGTTCCCTGAATAAGAAAACTCTCCTATTGGGTGATTGAAATAAAATGAAGGAAAGTTTGGCAAAGCCAAACTAAAGCCATTATAATTTGGTTGTTGATCGTAAATGAAATTGGTGTCAAATAAACAACCAACACCAGATATGTTGGGTTGA
Organism: Fluviicola sp.; assembly: GCA_043721195.1. Lineage (GTDB taxonomy): Bacteria > Bacteroidota > Bacteroidia > Flavobacteriales_D > Crocinitomicaceae > Fluviicola. The sequence goes on from JAYSRF010000150.1 coordinate 4,241, forward strand.
TTGATTTGAGTAAGGCGAAATGAATTATTCGAATTTCCTAGAACCGCAAATCCATTATCATCAACTGAACTGTTTATTATTTCAATAGATGGCATGTGCATTTTATAAATTTTCCCATCCATTCCTCGCTGTAATTGAGAGGGACAAGAATAGTTAAGGAGTGGAGTTAAAACTCCAGTTTGAAAATCATATTGTTTTTCATTTATGTAAAGCAATTTGTCGTCAGGTGAAAACTCAACCCCATAACCGTTTTGTAAATTCAATGGAATTCGTTGAAAAAATGACACTTCTCCTGTCTCTTTATCAAAAGAAAATAGATTTATTCCAGAACCATCGGCTGTAGCAAGTTTATCACCTTTTGAGTTAAATTTAAGTTGACCTAAAAACGGAATTGGGCGATTCAAAACCATTTTAGATTTTATTGGTGTTGGTTGCACACCATTTTCCGTGATCAAGTAACTTAAAAATTCGGTTTCGCAAATCAAAGGATATAAAGAATTGATATTTTGATTGTTAATTACTGTCAGCCAAATGTCTCTTCCATTACAATGCATAGAAGCAGTCATTTTTTCAGAAAGGGTGTCTGAAAACAGCATATTGTTTTTGGATAAAATTGCACTTGTATTTTGATTAATAACTGCATATTCTAGTTTGCTTTTAAATCCACTCCCCATAGAAAACAAGTAATAGATATTAGCCGAATTAGGTTTTTTTATAAATAAACTTCCTTGTGTTGTAGACCAAGACAAACCATTCCCATTGTTATTGGAAGTAAAATTGGTTCCATTGGGAACAATTAAATTATTACCATCCCATAAAGTATCCCCTTCAGAATAATATAATAGATTTCCTAGGTTGTCTGAAATTGAAGCGGTATTCTCATAATCATAACAATTACCTGAGTAATATTGAATAGGAGTTCCTGAATTAAAATCTACTAAAACATTATTGCCAACTGACCACCAAGCAGTTTCCAATTGAGCAAATAGGCAACTACTACTAGCACAAAGTATTAGAAGAACCAGTGTTTTCATAGTTGCCAATTTACGAATAATTAATATAATACATAAACAGCACTTGACCAACCCGGTAAATGCTCAAGACATATATAAAACCAAATGACAACATGACGAATACATGCGTCTTCTCAACCATTAGGAGTTCTTACTCTAACAAAACCTTCGCTACCGCAGTATTTCATTTCAAGCGTATAATTATAAACTCCAGTCTGGACAAGATCACCATATTGATCTTTTCCATCCCATTGAATATCACCTTGCTGTAACGCTTCATCAGGCTGTCTTCCAACATCTGCTTTGGTTACGGTTCGGAAATTATCTCCCCATCGATTGTATATACGCAATTTAAAATCAATAGCATCATAAGCAGGGGTTATATCACCCAAGTATGGCGCAAATTCCCCAAACTCTAAAATCTGAAAAATATTATTAAATTCATCGCCATCAGGTGTAAAAGTATTTGGAGCAATCATTTCTCGCGATCCAGCAGTAACAGGGTGTATTGCTATTTGAGAACTTACATATCCACACGGTGTCGTAAATTTTGCATATAATATACCTTCTGCATTTGGCGCAATCACAGTTTGTCCTTTCCCTAATTTTGAACCAACCATACTACCGAAAGGCATAAAGTACCATGAAACATCATTTTCGGGATTATAAGGAAATGCTTCATTAAACTCAGAACTATTTTCACATCCGTAGGGATCTAAATGTGCTGTAACATGAGCATTTTGATTACAAATTTTATATTGTAATGATAAATCCATTAAAAACGCTCCAGGAATGTATCGAACTACTATCGTATCAGATGCCATACAACCATTCTCGGTAGTTACAGTAACAATATAGGCTGTACTTTGAGACGGATTAATTGTTGGGTTTGACTCTTCACTTGTAAATCCATCAGGAATGGAAGTCCAAGAATAAGAAGAACTATGTAAAGCATCTGAACCGATTTGAAAAGCATCGTTTTCGATACCTTCACCACAACAAAATAATGTGTCACGTCCAGCATAAACGGGTGGACAAACAATATGTATTATTTTCTCTTTGTCTTTCCAAGGTGAACAATCATTTACTACAGCTAATTTTACATGGTAATATTTACCACATTCAAAATGATTTCCAGTCCCTTCAATAAAATCTGTTACATTGAATCCATCGGGAGCTTCTTGAGCAACAAACCATTGATTGACAACCATTCCATCAGGAGCCCAATTACCAGTTGCATCCACTTCGGCAACTTCTACAAAATAACTATTTTCTCCAACGCTTAGTCCCGCATCCATTATTACAGGTTGTTGAAGACAAAATTCAGTCGCATTCAATGATATTTCTGGAATTGCTGGCCAGTTAGTACATAACCCATCTAAATAAGCATATCCAAAATGCGCACTCTGAGTGCAATCGCGTGTTCTAAAACAAAATGATACAACTTGCCCAACATAATTTGAAAGATCGTACTCTACACATTGCCAATCCTTGTAAATAACATCATCTTGAACATTTGATCTTATGAAAAAAGGATTGTTCAAATCAGCAACTACATTTCTAACAGTGGCATTATACAAGGTATAATCAGCAGCTGAAGTAGGAGTGATACTTATTCCACGAGTCATATACATTGTGACATCTGGTTGCAATCCCGGATCATGACCCCCATCTTGTAAAACAACTGCATATCTGAATTTAAAATGTTTATTTCCTTCATTGACTGTAAACGAAAATCGCATCAAATCGGCTTGTTTTATTATTCCATTATTTCCAACTCTAAAACAGGTTGTTCCTTCGCTTGGAATCATAAATTGCCCATAATAATCCTGTCCATTTATCAACATTGGATCATTTCCCGGTATAGTGAAATTGGAGTTAATTCCTGTAGCCTGATGAACACCGAAACGTAAAGGGTCAAAATTTTGAACAAAACTATTATTTGTTTGAGGATTTACGGCTGTTCCAGTGTAAGTTCCCCAATTAGTGAAATTATTAGATTCTGCATTTCCATTTTCAGGACATGCATATTTATCAAAAATCTGGGTTGAAGCAATGAAGACATTAAACACTAACAATGCAACCAGAAAAATATTTTTCTTCATAATTAAAATTATTTAGGTTGATTATTGAATGATCAATGGAACGGAATATGAAACATTATTCACCATAACATTAATGTTGTATAGACCTGTAGCGTAGTTTTGGACAGGAACAGTTATTGAGTTTGATCCTTCTGAATTCAAACCACTGAATAGAACATCGTTTACCGTTGAAAGCTGATTCGTGATTGAAATGCTAACATTAGCATTATTCCATAAATTATATGTGACTACCGAATTTGCACTACTTGGATTCGGAGTAATCAATAATTCAATGTCAGGAGGGTTTCCACTATTGAAACAAGAAACACATGATGAGACTCCATAAAAAACCCAGTTTGTATTTCCAGAAAGTGATCTGACTTTTTTAAATGTTTCAAAAACTTTATGTTTTGTTGTTGCGTTGAAAAAAGAAAAATAGATATTCGTATAGTTGGCTAAAGTATCACCTTCAAACAATAAAAAATAAGTTTCTGTATATTTAACTTTATCTACCAAAAGAAATGTGTCATTTGGTATATTTAAACTACCGCTTCCTTCAAGAGTAGCTTGATAATTCCCAACCAATTGTAACGTCATGTCATCTTCTGTAAATGACTTTGTGGGTAATTCACCAATTATGGGGGTATTTAATAACCAACTTGTTTGTGCATCATAAACCGTTTTTGGATTGAGTAATTGTACTAAGTCTGAATCAAGAGTATTTGGAAAATCATCCAAATCAATATTTGCAAAATTCCAATTTGCATCAATACCAGAACTATCTGAAATTAAATACAATTCATTTTCTTGAATAATCTCCGATTCTTGAGCAAAAGACATAACGGGTATACCCAAAATAATTGCAGTTAGAAATAAAACTGTTTTCTTCATAATTAAGTTTTTAAAAAATGGATCGATTCCTTGAGTGATCATTTATCACCAAGAATAGCGCAATGAATAATGTCCCATTTTAAAATTCCGTAGGGTTCTTTGACGGATTAATTGTTTCAGCTGATCAAATTAATATGGTAAAAGAAAGTCTTTTTTTTCAAGATACAACTGCTTTTTTTTTAGCCCGAAACGCCTTTTTTCACCATCAAAATGCTGATTCATTAGATTTGATCTAAGCTTGAAAAGCAATAAAAACTACGTTGAACTAAAAATGATTTATTTAAAAATTGTAGTTTACCGAAATAATTTTGCGGAAAACCGAAATATGGATTTACGGTAAACCACAGTGAAAATATTCGTAACAATTACTTCAAAAATAGAACACTGAATTTTGAATCTGATTTTACAACACGAATCCCCTATGTTAATCAGCAAGAGTTTGTTACAGAATTATTTGGCGTTTCGTATAAACATCCTATTTCACAAGGGTATATTTAATGCTACTTATGACAGTTTTTGCTAAATTTGAACATTCGTGCTTCGAAAGAAATTTGTGGTAAAATCACCACTTTAGAAGAGCCCGAAACTACTGAATGAAAATAGCACTAACGCATGGTTACTTTTTAAACGATGATCCAAAAGAACTGGAAATCATGCGACCCTATCCAACCTTGGGGTTACTTTACATCAGTGCTTTTTTGAAAGAAAACGGAAAACAAGTAGTTATTTTTGACAGTACTTTTTCTTCGAAAAGTGAATGGAAACAGCAGTTATTGGATGAACAACCAGCTGTTATTGCGTTCTATGCCAATTTAATGACGAAACTAAACGTACTTGAATTGGTGAAATTTGTCCGTGCAGAATTACCCGATTGTAGAACCATCGTTGGCGGGCCAGATGTGACACACAATGTGGAGAATTACCTCGCAGCGGGATTCGATTTTGTAGTTTCTGGTGAAGGAGAACAAACCATGCTAGAATTGTGCGAAGCAATCGAGCAAAAATTGCCTTTTTCGCAGATAGATGGAATTGCTTTTTCGGATGAAGGATCCATCATCAAAACACCCGCTCGTACAAAAATAAAGGAATTGGAAACGCTTCCTTTTCCAGATCGTAATGCCATTCCAATCGATAAATACCTTGCTGTTTGGAAAGAACACCATGGAAAAAAAACGGTTAATATTAGTACGCAACGTGGCTGTCCTTATACCTGCAAATGGTGTAGCACAGCTGTTTATGGACAAAGTTATAGACGAAACACACCAGAAAGAGTTGTAGCTGAAATTCTGCACCTTAGAGGTACGTATGGAGTGGAAGCCCTTTGGTTTGTGGATGATGTTTTCACCGTCAGTCATAAATGGATCGCAGAATTGCATGCAGAATTTACAAAAAACAACTTAGTCATTCCGTTTGAAATCATTTCAAGAGCTGAACGATTAAATGATGTTGTTTTGAATCAACTGAAAGAAATGGGCTGTTTCCGAATTTGGATAGGCGCAGAAAGTGGCTCACAAAAAATAATTGAGCGCATGGATCGCAGGGTTTCATTAGAAACAGTGCAGCAAATGATTCAACGAACGCAAGTTTTGGGAATGGAAGCAGGTACGTTTATCATGGTTGGTTACCCAGGCGAAGAACATGCCGACATACTTGAAACAATGCACCATATTCAGGCTTGTAATCCCAATTTACTGACGATTACTAAAGCATATCCCATCAAAGGAACGGGTTTATATGCAGAAGTAGAAGCTGATTTCACTGCCCAATTACCTTGGGAAACCAGCACCGATCGT
>JAYSRF010000151.1:0-9996 GCA_043721195.1 Fluviicola sp.
CTGACATAGCATGCCACAAAAGTAGTTGATTAATCGAATATAGAAACTTAAAATAAGCTAAATTCAAAACAAGACCATTGCAAAATTAATTTATCGAAGAGTGATTAAAATTAAACACCGCAGTTCACGATTGAAAATGAGGATGTTGAATTTTTAAAGCAACGAAGAGTAAAGGGTTTTGCAACGGCCTTAAAACACTCATACTACTTCTAATTAAAAAATAATTTCCCATTACCAAAAAGGGGTTCAATAACACGCCGACTGTAGTGATAACTTCAACTTGTCATCATTGGTAGCGATGATTTTGTCGCTAAACGTATTCGTTGATTCTGGATCTATTGCAGTAATATTAATTTGATCGGTAGATACGGTTCCGTCTTTATGTGTTACCGCAACCTTGATTTTAATCGTTCGTATCACTTTTTTGCTGGTGTTTTTAACTGTTCCAGTTACATTAAAATTTCCAAATAATCCTTGATTATCGTTGTAATTCAATATCAACTGATCAACAGCCGCACCAAGCGGTTCTTCTTCTAAAACACGAAATAATACTTCGCAGGAATTCAATGAAACAACTAGACTTAGGAATAGAAATAGGCGCATATCGATTACTTATTTGCAGAGTCAACGGAATATTTATGCGTTTATTGTTCATAAACATACGTTCAACTCGACATTTTTAGAAGGTTTTAAAGATCTCAGCTTCTTTATAATTAACTACTAAATGGAAGTTTATCAGGCAAAGACGCACAAAAAACCAACTATAAACAACTGTGAATAGATCCTTTGTAACTATACATTAAATCTGAAATGCATAATATCACCATCTTCGACGATGTATTCTCGTCCTTCCACCTTGAATTTCCCTGCATCTTTCACTGCAGATTCTGAACCTAGAGTAATATAATCATTGTACTTCATCACCTCAGCACGGATAAATCCTTTTTCGAAATCGGTATGAATCACACTTGCAGCTTGAGGAGCGGTAGCACCAATTGGAATTGTCCAAGCACGTACTTCTTTTACTCCAGCAGTGAAATAGGTTTGTAAATCCAATAACGCATAGGCAGAACGAATCAAACGATTCACACCAGGTTCTTCTAAATTCAATTCATCCAAGAACATTTTTCGTTCTTCATACGATTCCAATTCAGTAATATCTGCTTCGATTTTCGCTCCAATAATCAATACTTCTGCTTTTTCATTTTTCACAGCTTCACGAATGGCTTCCACATGTGCGTTTCCAGTAAGAACAGCCGTTTCTTCAACGTTACAGACATACATAACTGGTTTGAAGGTGATTAATTGGAATTTTTGTGCAATTTCTCTTTCTTTCTCATCCAAATCCATCGCTCGAACAGAAATACCTTGCTCTAAAGTAGCTTTGATACGGATTGCCAATTCATTTTCTTTGACTGAATCTTTGTCACCTGATTTGATCACACGTGCCAATGCTTGAATCCGTTTTTCAATTGACTCAAGATCTTTTAATTGCAATTCAATATCGATTACTTCCTTATCACGAACAGGATTTACATTTCCATCAACGTGAATGATATTTCCGTCTTCAAAGCATCGAATAACATGTAAAATTGCGTCCGTTTCGCGAATATTTGCAAGAAATTGATTTCCTAAACCTTCACCTTTCGAAGCACCTTTTACCAAACCTGCAATATCAACTATTTCCATTGTAGTTGGCACAACACGCTCAGGATTTACCATGCTTTCCAACTTTTCTAATCGGGGATCAGGAACGGAAATGGTTCCAACATTGGGTTCTATGGTGCAAAACGGAAAATTAGCCGATTGCGCTTTAGCGTTTGATAAACAATTAAACAACGTTGATTTACCAACATTTGGTAGTCCAACAATACCACATTTCAATGCCATGATGAGAAAATTTGACTGCAAAGGTAATCAATTGTTGCATTTTCAGTGTTACAACATGAATTCGACTTTAAATTTAGATTCGGAATTCATATTAACAATGACAAACGAGCGAATTATCAGTGATCGCACGTTTCACTTTTTTACTTACTTTCGAACTCATTCTAAAAGATAACATTATGGGAACAATTATTTTAGCCTTACTATTTATTGGAGTGCTTTTTGGCTTAATGGCATTATTCGGTTTAACACAACCAAAAATTGCAACATTGGAACGATCGATTGAAATCAATACAAGTTCTGAGGAAGCATTCAACAAAATAGCTAGTTTAAAAGCATTTGTAACGTGGAGTCCATGGTCGAAAAAAGATCCTGCAATGCAACAAACTTTTCTAGGCGTAGACGGAGCTGTTGGTTCTGTTTACACATGGAAAGGAAACAACAAAGTAGGTCAAGGAATGATGACATTAACTGCTATTACGCCAGGAAAACAAGCCAATATGGATGTGGATTTTGGTCAACGTGGAAAAGCATCAACTCAACTAATTGTTACCTCCACTGCGGAAGGTAAAACTACTGTTACTTGGAAATTTGAATCGAATATGGGAACTAATCCAATTATGCGATGTGCTCAACCAATGATGCGAAAAGTTATCGGAAATGATTACCAAAATGGCTTAGCAAATCTAAAACAACAATTAGAAGCTTAATCTCAATTCACTTTTTATACTCAACAACTACATTTTATGCGTTCATTTTTCCTGCTTTTTTCAACCATTTTTATTAGTTCAATTTCTTTTTCACAATCGAATAAAGATTCCTTGATCATTCGTCAATTGTATAGCGAGGCGCTTGAAAAAGGGAAATCGTATGAAGATTTGCGTTCGTTATGCAAAGATATTGGAGCACGAATTTCTGGATCTGCTCAAGCCGAAATGGCTGTAGAATGGGGTAAGCGAAAAATGGAATTGTATGGATTTGATAAGGTAACGCTTCAACCCATAATGGTTCCACATTGGGAACGCGGTACAAAAGAAGTGGCTTGGATGCAAACAAAAACGGGTGATTTGGTTTCACTTAATTTGTTAGCATTAGGAGGTTCAATTGGAACAAATGGTTTACTCAAAGGAGAAATCATTGAGTTTAAGCACTTGGATGATCTTAAAAAAGCAGACAAAAAAGAGGTAGAAGGCAAAATTGTGTTTCTCAATCAACCAATGGATCCGAAGCAAATCACCACATTTGGAGCTTATGGAGGCTGTTATTCAATCCGCGGTGAAGGAGCAGTTGAAGCGGCTAAACTGGGCGCTATTGCTGTGGTGATCCGTTCTTTAGCAATGCCTCAAGATGATCATCCACATACTGGTTCTATGCATTATGACGAAAGTGTTGTTAAAATTCCAGCTGGTGCGCTTTCAACAAATGCGGCAAATGCACTTTCTGAAGCACTTCAATTTGGGAAGATAACCTTCCTTTTTGAAATGGATTGTCGTGATTTTCCAGATGCTCCATCAAATAATGTCATGGCAGAGATTACTGGAAGTGAATATCCTGATCAAATGATTACCATTGGCGGACACTTAGATTCATGGGATACAGGAGAAGGAGCGCACGATGATGGAGCAGGTGTGATTCATTGTTTGGAAGCATTACGGATTATGAAAGTGCTTAAAATCAAACCAAAACATACTATTCGCGTCGTGTTTTTCATGAACGAGGAAAACGGAAATAAAGGCGGATCAACCTACGCTACTTGGACGAAAGAAAATGGAGAGCAGCAAATCGCCGCTGTTGAAAGTGATCGCGGTGGATTTAGTCCGAGAGGTTTTGAATGTGATGGAACAGAAGCACAATTAAAACTAATTCAGGGATTCAAACAATTGCTCCTCCCCTACGGACTTTATCATTTCGAAAAAGGATATGGTGGTGTAGATATCGGTCCGTTAAAAAAACAATTTGAAGGCATTCCATTGTATGGTTTTGTTCCAGATTCTCAGCGTTATTTTGATTTCCATCATGCACCGAGTGATGTGTTTGAAAACGTCAATCAACGCGAATTGGAATTGGGTTGTGCAAGTATGGCGGCATTCCTCTATTTGTTAGATAAAGCACTCTAAGACCATTGCAAAACCCTTTACTCTTCGTTACTTCAAAAATTCAACATCCTCATTTACAAGCGTAAACTGCGGTGTTGAATTTTAATCGTGCCTCGATTAATGAATTTTGCAACGGTCTTACTCTGAAACAGATCAGTATGTATTATGGTTTGGAAAAATAATTAATTGTTTCTCCTTTCCATTCTGCGCTTTTTCCAGTGTTCAGCAAATCGAACACTTGGTTCTTTTACCTGGGTGATTCTTTTAAGAATGATCGAAAGAAATAGATTGAATAATACAAATCCAAGGAACACGACAAACCCAATTTGAAGATTGGAACGATTCGTCGTGAAAATATTTACTTGATCGGTTGTACTTGCTCTAGTGGTTATGTGATTTAATTGTTCATTGATAATACTTTGAAAACCGATGTACGCCATAAAAATAGCGGCAATCATGACATCCGCCATCGACCACTTTCCAGATTTAAAAGCTAATAATCGAATCAATTGATTGGTTTTTTTCTTAGCAAACAAATAGATTGTAGCTGCAATCAATTTTGCTGCAGGGAAAAACACGCTGAATAACAGAATAAATAAACCAACGAGAATGGAACCTATTTTACCTTGGGTCATTAAAACAGTAGAAACATCTATGATATTTTTATTTTGATAAAATAGCACTTGATCATCAAAAAGTACATGTGAATTCAGAATTTCGAGGTCAATCGTACTAATTCGTGCATCTATTTCGAGAATGGGTAAATTAATTCCCGTGATTAAATTCACAAAAGAAATGAGAACCGAAAACAAGAATGCCACTGCAAAAATCTTTTTTAATTTGAATTTAAGAATGACTAACCATAATATCAGAATCAATCCCATAATTCCAACCAATAAATAGCCCCAAACCCGTTGTTGGGATTCTATATTATCAATTTCGAGTTGGACATGCTCATTAAAACTAGCTAAATTATTCATTTCATATTTCTTCCAAATCACTTCTTGTTCAGATATGACTGGTGTTCCTTCTTTTAACAACAATTCATGAATTTTTTCTTTGACTAAGTCACGCACTTTATCTCGGCTTCCAGATTTAACAATTTCCTCTAATGCTACATCTGCAAAATGCGGGATTTTAGCTCTTATTTGATTTAAATCAACCAAAAAACGAATGAATCCTATTTTGATTTTATTTTTTATTCCCTTTTGTTCGGCTTGAAGCATCACATCTACTTCATCAACTAATTCATTCATAATACCGCTGATCTGCTGGTGTATTACCTCTTTATTTTGTTCACTAAAGGCAAATGAATCAATTTTTTGTGCGATGATTGCTTCTACTTGTAACGACCAATTTCTACCGTTTAAAAAACCATGTTTTAGTTGATTTGCCTCAAAAAAATCTTTTTTAAACACTTTTACTTTTCCAGAACTGGCATTCAACTTGATTCCCAATTGAATTGATGCAATTGTTGCTAAGACAAATACAGTTAACACTAAGATTATTCCAAATCGCGTTTTTATTGCCATAATCAATTTAATTAGAATGTAAAAGACGTTTATTCAAGCTAAAGGAAAGGATAAATCGCTTCATCGAACCGTAAATAAAAAGAATAATCGTTTAAAACGGCGCTTTCATCCTATTTTATTCTAATTAATCAATGAAAACAACGCTCAGCCTTTGTATGTTTGTAAAAACAAGTAAGATGACAACCGACATTTTTGAAGGCAGACCAAACCCTGAACATGCTCCAACTTATGCACGTTATTATTTTGAACGCACCGCAGGGAACACTCAATTGTTAGATACTCTTAAAAAGAACAAACAAGAGATAGCTGCATTTATACGATCAATTCCTGAAGAAAAAGTTGACTTTCAATACGCAGAAGGAAAATGGTCAACCAAAAGTGTTATTGCACATATAATTGATACAGAGCGAATTTTTCAATACAGAGCATTGCGTTTATCGCGCAAAGATGATTCCCCAATCCCTGGTTTTGAAGAAGATTGGTTTGCCAGCCATGCCAATACTGATTGCCGCACAATGGAAAATTTGGCACAAGAATTTGAAATTGTTCGCGAATCCAGTATTCAATTATTTCACTATATGACAATGTCTATGCTCGATTTTATTGGTACAGCAAGTAATCAACCATTAACTGCACGTGGTGCTGGTTGGATCATGATTGGTCATGCAGTTCATCATAGAGGAATTATAACAGAACGGTATTTAGTTGATACCGAGGAAATTTATTGACCTTCAACAGGCTCAGTTGGTGAGTTTTTGAGTTGATGAGTTATTGAGTTTGGAACTTCGACAAGCTCAGTTCTTCAGTTGGTTAGTTAGTTAGTTAGTTTTTGAGTTTAAAAGTTAGTGATGGAAAAAATGCATCAATATCGTTCGCACATTCGTTGGACAGGAAATAATGGAAATGGAACTTCAAGTTACACTGCTTATGAACGTGATCACACGATCCAAATTGTTGGCAAACCAGATTTAGCAGCCTCCGCTGACACTCCTTTTCGTGGTGATAGCAGTAAACATAATCCTGAAGATTTATTTTTATCATCACTTTCATCTTGTCACATGCTTTGGTACCTTCATTTATGTGCAGATGCAGGAATTATAGTTGTAGATTATACAGATGAAGCAACTGGTTCTATGATTCAAACACCCAAAAACGGTGGACATTTCACTGAAGTCACTTTACACCCAGTTGTGATTGTCTCCGATTCATCTATGATCGCAAAAGCAAATGAATTACACGCGGTTGCTCATCAGCATTGTTTTATTGCCAATTCCGTCAACTTTCCTGTTTATCACAAACCAACTTGTATTTCATCTAATCCAAATTAAACGTATGAAACAGTTTATTTCACTCAGCTTAGCCTTTATGCTTTTTCTGTCATTAACATCTTGTGATTTAGGAAGTCTAAAAGGAGTTTCTGTACCAGCTGACAAAAAAGAATTAATGGGATCTTGGCACTCAGCATCAATGAATCTGATGATCGAAGAAAATGGACATGTCATGTATGAACGTAAAAGCGGAATGAGTACAACGAGTGTTGATGGTCCAATTCAAGAATTCAAAAAGAACTCTTTTGTTGTTGGTGCATTGGGATTCAATACCACATTTGTTATTCAAGTTCAACCACATTTAGATAATGGAGTTTGGAAAATGACTGTTGATGGAGAAGAGCTGGAAAGAAATTAAGTGCAATTTGAGTGCAAAGGAGGTGTTAAATTAACAGGTAAGGAACAACAACATTTTTTTTGTTTTTGAATACCTTATCTGATGGTACATGTACACCGATCCATCTTTTAGAAATCCCTTTTATCCATAGATAAGTAACTTTCACTCTTAAATCAGACCAACTTTATTGAATAGAATTCAACTTATTTGTTGGCTTTTCGAATAATCATACTGAAAGATAAGTTGGGGAATTTGTTTTTAATAACCGTTTTTAACGGTTAAAAACGGTTAGAACCCAATAACAACTACTGTTTTCAGATAATATACCATTATGGGTGTAGCAAACAATTGTGAATTACTTGGTTAATTATTTTTCATCATGCTGGTTGTATCTAGCTTGAATCCTGCTAACTTTGCAAAACAAATATGCTGTTAACTGTATGTTATATACAGATTAATGGAAACAAGAATTTATATGGCAGATATTTTCGATAAAATTCAGCGCAACCGTGGTCCAATTGGGCAATACTCAAAGGGAGTTCATGGTTATTTTACATTTCCAAAATTGGAAGGTGAGTTAGGAAACAAAATGGTGTTTCGTGGTAAAGAGTGCCTTGTGTGGTCTTTAAACAACTATCTTGGTTTAGCTAATCACCCAGAAGTACGCGAAGCTGACCGCTTAGCTGCTGAGATGTATGGTTTAGCTTATCCAATGGGGGCTCGTATGATGACCGGGCAGACAGGCGAGCATGAAAAGCTGGAAAATGAGTTATCAGAATTCATGGGAAAAGAAGATACGATTCTTTTGAATTTCGGATACCAAGGAATGGTTTCTGCTATTGACTGTTTGGTTGATCGTAGCGACATCATTGTATATGATAGTGAAGCACATGCTTGTATTCTTGACGGAATGCGCCTGCATACTGGAAAACGTTTTGTTTTCCAACACAATGACATGGAAAGCTTTGACAAGCAGATGCGAAATGCTACTCGTTTGGCAGAAACAACTGGTGGTGGTATTCTTGTTATCACTGAGGGAGTTTTTGGAATGGCAGGTGATCAAGGTCGTTTGGCTGACATCGTAGAATTCCGTAAATCTGGAAAATATGATTTCCGATTGTTTGTAGATGATGCTCATGGATTTGGAACATTAGGAACTACTGGTCAAGGTGCTGGTGAAGCGCAAGGTGTTCAAGGAGAAATCGATGTTTTGTTTGGAACTTTTGCGAAATCGATGGCTTCAATTGGTGGATTTATTTGTGCAAATGAATCAATTGTTGAATTCCTTCGTTACAACATGCGTTCTCAGATGTTTGCAAAAGCATTGCCTATCACTATTACAATTGGTGCACGTAAACGTTTAGAGTTATTGCGTACACGTCCTGAATTGAAAGATAAATTGTGGACCATTGCAAATGCGATGCAAACTGGATTAAAAAATGCAGGTTTTGATATTGGTGCTACCAATTCTCCAGTTACGCCAGTATTTATGAAAGGGAATTTGGCAGAAGCCACAAACCTAACATTCGATTTACGTGAAAACTACAATATCTTTTGTTCAATCGTTATTTACCCTGTTGTACCGAAAGATGTGATCATGCTTCGATTGATTCCAACTGCTTCTCATACATTAGATGATGTGAATTATACAATTGAAACATTCAAGAAATTAAAAGACAAACTTGACAGCGGTGCTTACAAAGCAGACGAGTTAGCCTCTGTTGAAGTAGATAAGAAAAATTAAGATTCGTTTTTAGAATAATTTAAAGCCTGGGGATTCTCAGGCTTTTTTTGTTTGCTGATTTGTAGTGGTACAAAGATCGAAAGCTAATAACAACAGGCACATAAAGGTTTCTAACGGATAGAAACGGGTAATTTAGGCAGTTGTAAGAGTAGAAAAAATAAAATTCATCTTATAGAGATCACAACCTATGGTTTATCAGGCCTTTTTTGTATCCTGATTTAAGCGGCACTAACGTAGAAACCCAATAACAGCAATCAGATAAAGGTTTCTAACCGATAAAAACGGGTAGTTTAAAACATGATTTAACTTCTTAAATCAAAAAACACAAAAACCCGAAATAATTTATTTCGGGTTCCATGCTGTTCAATTAAAATAGAACAACGTAATTATACAATAGTTTCTATCTATATTAAAATAATTTATATCCAGTCCATGTTCTTGACTCTGTATCAAATATAAATACGCGATCATTGCAATAAGACACGCGGAAATAATCTGGAAAATCAACCAACGAATTACATGCTTCTGAATTTAACTTCACCTTACCTGTCTCTTTTCCTGATGAAGCACTGAATAAATGAATGGTCATTGTTTCTGATTCCAATAAGCCAATTTCATAGTTTTTGATTCCGGTATAAATGGGACCATTTGTATTGAACGAAACTTCCATCTCCGTTGAAGATAATAGTACCGTTTTAACTTTTGATTTTCCGATCTTGAAGAAACTAACGGTATTACCTTCAACAAACATTACGGATTTCAATTTAGCAGCATAAGTAGCAACCGTCTGACCATCCATTCCATAAGAAAAGGTTGTTGCTTTTGTTCCACTAACAGAACCGTCACCATTGAGAACAACTTCAAATCCACCAGCGTTATTATAATTAATCCCTTGCAAGCCTTTTTTAGTTGGGTTATACCACATACCTCTTACGTCGAAACCAATTGCTTGTGCCGCAATTGAAGTCCCATTTATATTATGGGTTTCAATTTCATATTCTTCATTTCCAGCGAACACTGAATAATATAACTGATTTGATGGATTATAAGCAACTGATACTCCATTCGTTCC
>JAYSRF010000152.1:0-9993 GCA_043721195.1 Fluviicola sp.
GAGATCTTTGACCGCGACATTTCTGACTTAGCGGCTGGTTTGTCAGGCATTTTCCCAGGGACTTCAGCGCGCGATTTTGAGAACAGCATTCGCAAGCAACGTTCACGGAAGAACCATTACATGCTCATAAAGCTCAAAGCAACTAATGAACAACGTCGTCGGGTGCGTGAGTTGCCGATTTTTAAATTGGGAAGAAATAAAGGTGGGTTGATTGATGCGGATGAAACAGTTTCGCGTAAACGACCACAAGGTGAAATGCTTAAACGTACTTTGGGTTATTACAAAAAGAAAGACGGTGCAAACAAAGAATTGCGTGTAGGAATTGAAGGTGCGTTCTATGAATTCTTAGCGGGCGAACCGGGAGAAGAAGTGGAGCAAAAGATTTCTTCTGGTTGGAAAAAAACAGGTCAAATGATCCGTGAGCCAATCGAAGGTGCAGATATCATTACAACCATCGATTTAGGGATTCAAGAAGTGGCG
Organism: Fluviicola sp.; assembly: GCA_043721195.1. Lineage (GTDB taxonomy): Bacteria > Bacteroidota > Bacteroidia > Flavobacteriales_D > Crocinitomicaceae > Fluviicola. Next base: position 481 of record JAYSRF010000152.1, read on the forward strand.
CATTCTGAATTGTACAAACAGTTGAAAAACCAAGGTGCAAAGAGCGGTTCTGTGATCGTGATGGATGTGAAAACAGGTTATGTACGAGCAATCGCGAACTTGCAATTAGCGGGCGATGGTGAATACTACGAGTTGTACAACCATGCCATTGGTACAAAAGAAGTTCCAGGGTCGACTTTCAAATTAGCGGCGTTAATGGCGGCTTTAGAAGATGAGAAAATCCATTTGACTGATACCGTGAATGCAGATGGTGAATACAACTTCTTCGGGAAAAAATTAAAAGATTCCCAAGAGTGGGGGTATGGTCGCATCACCATTCGTCGGGCATTTGAAGTATCATCGAATGTGATCGCGAAAGTGATTTACAATGCTTACCGCAACGAGCCACAAGCGTTTGTTGATCGATTAAAAACATTTGGTTTGTGTGAGCCATTGGGAATCGAATTACAAGGTGAACCAACACCAACCGTTTATCAGCCAGGGTCCAGTCATTGGTGGGGTGGTTCATTGGCATGGATGTCGATTGGCTATGAAGTACAACAAACGCCTTTACAGACATTGGCTTTTTACAATGCAGTAGCGAACAATGGAACAATGGTGAAACCGCAATTTGTGGAACACATTCGCCGCGGATCGCAAATAGTGAAATACTATAAACCAGTGGTCATTCGCCAGAAAATTTGCTCGGATAACACCTTGCATTTGATGCAGGAATGTTTGTCTGGAGTGGTGAAACGTGGAACAGGAAGTGCCTTAAAATCTTCTTCGTTTGATATTGCTGGAAAAACAGGAACTGCCCGCATCTTGAACGACGATTTACGCTACGGTGAAAAAGGGGAGGAACGTTACCAAGCTTCATTTGTGGGGTATTTCCCAGCTGAAGATCCTATTTATTCCTGTATCGTGGTTGTTTCCGCTCCAAGTAAAGACATCTACGGTGCAACGGTTTCAGGAACGGTGTTCGCGGCAATTGCCAACAAAGTGTATTCAAACACCTTGAAATACCACCGAGCAATCAATGAATCGCGTCACAAGGTGAAAGAAGTGCCGCTTTCCATGGATGGTTACAGTGATGACTTGAGAAAAGTCTTGAAAACATTGGGAATCAACTACGAAATAACAGGTGAAGCAGCTTGGTCAAGTACAAAAGCGAATGGCAATAAAGTGGACTTGAAACCAAGAAGTATTGCCAAAAACAGTGTTCCGAATGTCATCGGTTTATCGGCTCGTGATGCAGTTTACCTCATTGAACGCCTCGGAATGCATGTATTACTCAGAGGTTCTGGGAAAGTAACAAAACAAACAGTTCCTGCGGGAAGTCAAGCATACAAAGGTGGATTAATAGAATTAGTATTGGAATGATCAGATTAAACGACATAGCAACAGCAACAACAGTCAACGAATGGAAAGGTTCGTCGGATACTGCTGTGAATGCCATTGTGTTTGATTCGCGAAAAGCGGTTGCGGGAACATTGTTCGTTGCAATGAAAGGAACACAGGTTGATGGACACGATTTTATTGAACAAGTAATCGCTCAAGGATGCACGGCTATCGTTACAGAACGGTCGGTGGTTGCAACTGATGCGGTAACACAATTGCTTGTTCCAGACACGGCAATTGCTTTGGGTGAATTGGCGCATGCGTTTTATGGTTTCCCTTCCAATGAATTGATCTTGGTGGGAATTACAGGCACGAATGGAAAAACCACTTGTACAACGCTTCTACACCGCTTGTATACCAATATGGGTTTTAAAGTGGGCTTGCTTTCAACAGTGGTGAATTTGATTGGCGAAGAAGCGATTCCTTCTACCCATACCACTCCTGATCCTGTTGCGTTGAATGCCTTACTGGCTGAAATGGTCGCACAAGGTTGTTCACACTGTTTTATGGAAGTGAGTTCCCACGCCGTAGCACAACACCGCATTGCAGGTTTGCAGTTTAAAGGTGCTGCGTTTACCAATATTACGCACGATCATTTGGATTACCACGGTACATTCAAGGAATACATCAAAGCGAAAAAAGGCTTCTTCGACGGCTTGGCTAAAGGAACGTTTGCACTCATCAATGCCGATGATAAAAACGGAATGGTGATGGTGCAAAATACCAAAGCAACCATTGCTACCTACGCGATGAAAAGTCACGCAGACTACATGGTGAAGGTCTTGGAAAACAGCTTCGGTGGTTTGGTCTTGACGATCAATGGAACAGAAGTATGGACGCGTTTAATCGGTGATTTTAATGCTTATAACCTCACAACGGTTTTCGGTATTGCGCGCTTATTGGGCGAAGATACATTGGAAATCTTAACGGTATTGAGTCGTTTGGAATCAGTGGATGGTCGTTTTCAATTCACGCAAAGTTCAGGTGGCATTACCGCAATTGTCGATTATGCACATACACCTGATGCCTTATTGAATGTCTTGAAAACCATTGAGAATATTCGTACACGAAACGAGCAAGTGATCACGGTTGTAGGTTGTGGTGGCGATAGAGATGCGTTGAAACGACCAGAAATGGCAAAGATCGCTTGTGATTTGAGTGATAAAGTGATTTTGACATCAGACAATCCGCGTTCGGAAGACCCGCAAGCTATTCTAACGGAAATGGAAGCAGGAATTGAGCCGCAGCATTTCATGAAGGCACTTACTATTCTTGATCGTGAACAAGCCATTAAAACAGCGGTTGCCTTGGCTCAACCAAAAGATATTGTACTCATAGCTGGAAAAGGCCATGAAAAATACCAGGAAATCAAAGGCGTAAAATACCCGTTCGATGATTACCAACTTGTACTAGATTACTTTACTAAACTGAACAAATAATGTTGACTTACCTCTTTGATTATCTCGAGTCGCTGGATTTTCCCGGAGCAGGATTGTTTCACTACATCTCCTTCCGCGCAGCGATGGCGTTGATTTCTTCATTAATTATTTCCATCGTATTTGGAAAACGACTGATCAATTTGTTGCGTCGCCAGCAAATTGGTGAAACCGTGCGTGATTTAGGTTTGGCGGGACAAATGGAAAAATCGGGAACGCCAACCATGGGTGGAATCATCATCCTTAGTGCGATCTTGATACCGACTTTGTTGTTTGCTAAGCTGCACAATATTTACGTCATCACGATGCTCATTGCAACAGTTTGGTTAGGTGCAATTGGATTCTTAGATGACTACATCAAAGTGTTCAAGAAAAACAAAGAAGGTTTGGCTGGTCGCTTTAAAATCATTGGTCAAATCGGAGTAGGAATCATCGTTGGTTGCATCATGTATTTTCACCCAGATGTGCAGGTGCACAAGCAAGTAGATGCAGGTTACCAATTGCATGCAGGCGAAAGTTTTGTAACGCATCAACATACCAATAACGAGAAAGATAGCACTTCAGCAACATGGATTGAAACCCGTGATATGACCACAACCATTCCGTTCATCAAAAACAACGAGTTCAATTACAACTGGTTGATTGGTGATATTGATAAATCATACGGTTGGTTGTTGTTCATTCCATTGGTGATCTTAATCGTAATTGCTGTGTCCAATGGAGCAAACATGACCGACGGATTGGATGGTCTGGCAACTGGAACAAGCGCCATTGCTGGTATTGCCTTAGCGATTTTAGCGTATGTGACCTCCAATATTTTCTTCGCTGATTACCTCAATGTGATGTATGTTCCGTACGCCGAAGAACTGGTGATCTTTATTTCAGCCTTCGTGGGTGCGTGCATTGGATTTTTATGGTACAACAGTTATCCAGCACAAGTCTTCATGGGCGATACAGGAAGTTTAGCTCTTGGTGGAATCATTGCTGTTTTCGCTATTACGATCCGTAAAGAATGGTTGATTCCTGTACTCTGCGGCATCTTCTTGGTCGAAAACTTATCCGTGATTTTGCAAGTTGGATATTTCAAGTATTCCAAGAAACGAACAGGTGAAGGCAAGCGCATTTTCCTCATGGCACCATTGCATCATCATTACCAGAAAAAAGGATTACACGAAGCGAAGATTGTTTCCCGATTCTGGATTGTAGCGGTCCTTTTAGCGGTAATTACCATTGTAACCTTGAAAGTACGTTGATGGACATCAAAGGCAAAATAGTAGTGATTTTGGGCGCAGGCGAAAGCGGTGTCGGAGCAGCAATTTTGGCGCAAGTCAAAGGTGCAACCGTCTTCGTATCCGATTTTGGAACCATCAAACCGTCGTTTCAGCAAGAGTTGAATGAGTACGAATTGGAGTGGGAAGAAGGAACGCACACAATGGAACGCATTTTAGCGGCTGATCTTGTTGTTAAATCGCCAGGTATTCCAGAGAAAACGTCCGTGATGAAAGCGTTGCGTGAAAAGGGAATCAAAGTGGTTTCTGAAATCGAATTGGCCAGTTATTACACCACTGCAAAAAAGGTGTGCATCACAGGGAGTAATGGGAAAACAACCACTACAATGATGATTCACCATATCCTTAAAAAAGCAGGATTGAATGTCGGTTTGGCTGGAAATGTGGGGTACAGTTTCGCCAAACAAGTGGCATTGGAAAACAAAGACATCTATGTGTTGGAATTGAGTTCATTTCAGCTCGATGATATGGAAGATTTTAAAGCAGAAATCGCCATTCTCACCAACATCACACCCGATCATTTAGATCGCTACGAATACAACATGCAGCTGTATGTAGATTCAAAATTCCGCATTTTGCAAAATCAGACAGCAGCGGATTATTTTATCTACAACGCAGACGATACGATTATACAAACTGAAATTGGAAAACGCACCATCGCGGCGCAATTGATTCCCTTTTCATTAACACAAGTCTTCGAAGTCGGAGGCTTTATAGAAAACAAACAACTCATCATAAATTTTAACAATCAGTTCACCATGTCAATTCATGATTTAGCTTTGAGGGGTAAGCACAATACCCAAAATTCATTAGCTTCTGGTTTAGCCGGTCGCATTTTGGATATCCGTAAAGATGTTGTACGTGAAAGCTTACAAGACTTTGTTAATGTAGAACACCGCTTGGAATTTGTAGCCAAAGTATGCGGAATCGAGTTTATTAACGATTCGAAAGCTACCAATGTCAATGCAACGTGGTTTGCCTTGGAAAGCATGGAAAGCCCGACTGTATGGATCGTTGGTGGTATCGATAAAGGAAACGATTACACGGAATTGACTGAATTAGTCAAAGAAAAAGTGAAAGCGATCATTTGCCTAGGGAAAGACAATCAGAAAATCATCGAAGCATTCACAGGTGTTGTTGAAAACATCGTTGAAGCTAGTTCTGCAATGGAAGCAGTTGCGTATGGTTACCGTTTGGCATCCAAAGACGAAGTGGTCTTGTTATCGCCAGCTTGTGCTAGTTTCGATTTGTTCGAAAACTACGAAGACCGTGGGAACAAATTCAAAGACGCTGTTCGTTCATTGTAAATTGCTGGTATGAGCACAGACCAAAAAGTTGTACAGGGTCAACAACGGTTGTTGGATGCCCGTCAAGAAGCGTTGAAAGTTGCAGAGATGCAATCGCTCCGCCCATTAGGTAAACTGTGGGGAATGGATGTGTTTACATGGTACAATCCATCAGTGGACGAGTTATCTGCAACCATTCGAACGTTTCCATTTCCTGTCTTTTGGTTGGGGAATGCCGCTTTGGTCAAAGAGTTGGCTCAGGTTGATCCAGCTGTTATGCGCTCATTAACGTGGTGTGGTCAATACGATCATGCACAAATGGATTTACCTGTTGATGTCATAGCACCAATGCCGTTGGTAACTGCGACAGAATGCATGGAAGATGCGCTCGAATTTGTGCGACACCTGAAACAAAACAAACACATTTTGCTCTTCACCGTTTCGGGGAATGAGTGGAAAACAAAATTGACAAACTTTGAAGCGTTCGTACGCTTAAACAGTAGTAGATGATTCAGCTGATACGCACATATCTAAAAGGCGACCTGGTAATCTGGGTACTCACACTTGTCTTATTGGGCTTTTCCCTTGTGAGTGTGTATAGCTTTGTGCCTATCCTTGTAAAAATGGATGGTGGCTCGCCCATTAAGTATTTGTTCAAGCATTTTATCTACATCCTTATTGCCATATTAGCAATGGTTTGGGTACATCGAAAGGATCCCAAATACATTTCGCGTATGTCGAAAGTCATTTTCTACCTCGCAGTAGCCTTGTTGATTTTCACCCTCTTTTTTGGAACAAAAGTCAACGAAGCTGGTCGCTGGATCAAGATCCCATTTGTGGGACTTACCTTCCAGTCATCAGATTTTGCGAAGCTTGCATTGATCATTTATGTTTCCCGATTGCTTGCTAAAAAGCGTGAGGTGTTGAGTTCATGGAAAGAAGGATTTATTCCCATTTTGGTGCCCATCGTTATTATTTGTGGGTTGATTGTTAAAGATAATTTCTCGACGGCTGCCATTATGTTTATGATCTGTTTCGTGCTCCTATTCCTCGGTCGTGTTCCAATAGGTAAAATGATCACAGTTGTTTTTGCAGGGATTGGTTTGTTTGTAGTAGTCATTGGAGCACACAAAGCATTGCCTGATCTGAATATTCTTCCACGCTATGAAACGTGGATGAATCGGATCACGAATAGGTACAGCGCAGATATTGATGTCGCTGGAAACTTGCAAGCGAACAACTCAGAACAAGCCATTTACAACGGTGGTTTTTTCGGTCAAGGTGTTGGTGATGGAAAACTCAAAGAGTTCATTCCAGAAGCCTATGCCGATTTCTTCTTTGCCAGTTTTGTAGAAGAATTTGGATTAATCTCAGCTATTTTTCTGGTACTTGTTTACCTGATTTTGCTCTATCGGATTATGCGCATTGCACTCAAAGCCGAAAGTTTATTTGAAACCTATCTCTGTCTTGGAATTGGAATTTTACTCCTTTCACAAGCTGCTGTAAATATGATGGTCTGTACAGGTATTTTCCCTGTTACTGGACAAAATATGCCCTTTCTCGCTATGGGAGGATCGGCAATGATTATGGCCTGTGTGGGCATTGGAATTGTGCAAGCCATTGCTCAAAAACAAGAGAAACAAACAGATGTGGACGCACTACTTGATTAAGCGATGTTGAAGAAAGTGATTATATCAGGTGGCGGAACGGGTGGACATATTTTTCCCGCTCTTGCCATCGCCAATGAAATTAAAAGCCGTTACCCCGATGTGAGCATCTTGTTCGTTGGAGCAGAAGGTAAAATGGAAATGGAACGTGTTCCTGCAGCTGGATATCCCATTGTTGGATTGCCCATTGTTGGGTTGCAACGAAAATTGAGCTTAGCGAATTTCGCCTTGCCCTTTAAATTGATAGACAGCTTACTTAAAGCAAAGAAGATCATCAAAGATTTTCAGCCTCAAGTGGTAATTGGCGTAGGTGGTTATGCAAGTGGTCCAACACTTAAAATGGCGCAACGGTTGAAAATACCAACGGTCATTCAAGAGCAAAATTCGTTTCCTGGGAAAACCAATCGTTTGTTATCGAAAGATGTCGCGGCGGTTTGCACAGCTTATGAAGGATTGGAATCCGTTTTTGGATCAAAGGTTCAGTTGACAGGAAATCCAGTTCGCCAAGAATTAAAAGAATTAAGTCTTTCGAAAGCAGAAGCGTATGCCTGTTTTCCGCAATTAGATCCTGAGAAACGCACCATTTTGGTAATTGGTGGAAGTTTAGGTGCGCGTACCTTGAATGAAAGCGTCTTATTTGCAGCTGATTTGTACGAAAAAGAAAAGGTTCAAATTTTATGGCAATGTGGTAAGTATTACTTCGAATCCATGAAAAATGAAGTAGCCAAATTGAATACCAAAACAATTGTACTAACGGATTTTATCGCCCGAATGGATGCGGCATATACGGTTGCTGATCTCATCGTTTCGCGTGCGGGAGCGTTGTCGATTTCTGAATTGTGTTTGGTAGGAAAACCAACTATTTTGGTTCCATCACCGAATGTGTCAGAAGATCACCAAACGAAGAATGCGATGGCCTTAGTGAAACACGATGCTGCGCTATTGGTAAAGGATGTCGATGCGAAAAAACAGGTGATGCAAAACGCCTTCGATTGTTTAAATGATAATCGGCAATCAACAGCACTTGGTATAGCAATAAAACAATTGGCAAAACCAAACGCAGCTGCTGAGATAGTTGATGTAATTGAGGGTTTGGTAAAAAGATAGTAGGGTTAATTCCCCCTTGGAAGGGGGATAAAGGGGGATGACTCGAAGAGAAATATAATTGCGGAAGAATATCACCTCCCTCAATCCCTCCTCAAGGAGGGAAGTGGATAAAGGGATTTTGAAAGATAGTAGGATCATCTCCCCCTTCGAAGTGGGGCTAGGGGGGATGACAATAACGATAAATTGATTGAGAGTGTAACTTCACCCTCCTCAATCCTCCCTCAAGGGAGGAAGAAATAAAGAAACAACATGAAATTGGAACAACTAACACGTATATATTTTATCGGCATCGGAGGAATCGGAATGTCGGCACTTGCGCGTTATTTTCACGCCAAAGGATTTGCAGTCGCTGGATATGATAAAACACCTTCCGCTTTAACAGATGAATTGATTGCCGAAGGAATGTCCGTTCATTTTGAGGATTTAGGAACCAATATCCCGACCGAATTTCAAGCGATTGAACATACATTGGTTGTTTATACACCAGCCATTCCCAAAACAATGGGCGAATTGGTTTATTTTCAGCAAAAACATTCGGTACTCAAACGTTCAGAAGTATTGGGGTTGATTACCCAATCGAGCAAAGGATTAGGTGTTGCAGGAACACATGGGAAAACCACAACAAGTACTTTATTGGCCCATGTCTTGTCGCAATCGCAATTAAAATGTTCAGCGTTTTTAGGCGGAATTTCCAGTAATTTTCATTCAAATGTGGTCATTGATACCGATTCGCCGTATGCAGTGATCGAAGCAGATGAATTTGATCGTTCGTTCTTGCGTTTATCGCCCTTTGCAAGTATTATCACTGCAATGGATCCTGATCATTTGGATATTTATGGAACCGAAGCTGAATTTCGACTCGGTTTTCAAGCCTACTCAGATAAACATACAGCCGAGGGGTTTGTTGTCCAAAAATGGAACCTGAACCTAGAACCAGGTTTAGCTCCTGTCATTACGTATGGTGTAAATGCTGCAAAAGCAGATTACAATGCTGTGAATTTACGTTCGGTAGACGGTCATTTTTACTGTGATCTAAAAGGTCCAGGAGTAGATTGGAAAAATGTAGAGCTTGGTTTACCTGGGATTCACAATTGTGAAAATGCTGTTGCAGTTTGTGCAATGTGTATTGAATTGGGTGTTACCAAAGAAGAGGTTCTAAGTGGATTAAAATCGTTCTTGGGTGTCAAACGCCGATTTGATTATCACATTCGAACGGAAGAATTGGTTTACATAGATGATTATGCGCATCACCCAACCGAATTAGCAGCGTTGATTGATTCAGTGCTCATGCTTTATCCAACTCGTTTTATTACGGGAATTTTTCAACCCCATTTGTTCTCTCGTACCC
>JAYSRF010000153.1:0-9985 GCA_043721195.1 Fluviicola sp.
CAATCCGATCGATAGTATAACGATTCCGACTGGTGGAAGCTGTTTAATGGGTGGAGCAACAGAAAGTGACGATGCCATGCGTTGGTTTTTAGAACGCGCAAACGGAGGAGATGTTTTGGTACTTCGTGCTTCAGGTTCTGATGGCTACAACACTTATCTATACAGTGATTTAGGAATTTCTGTGAATTCTGTTGAAACCATTGTTTGCAATGATCCAACTTGTGCTGATGAGTCCTATATCCAACAAAAAATTGAACAAGCTGAAGCGATCTGGTTTGCGGGCGGAGATCAATGGGATTACATTTCTTACTGGCGAAACACGGCAATTGATAGCCTGATTAACTTAGCAATAAACGAGCGTAACATTGTTATTGGTGGTACAAGTGCTGGTATGGCGATTTTAGGACGAAACTATTTTTCCGCTGAAAATGGAACTGTAACCTCTGCAACCGCTTTGGCGAATCCATTTGCAGCAACGATGACCATTGATTCAACAGCATTTTTACATACTCCTTTTTTGGAAGAAGTAGTCACCGATACACATTATGACAGCCCAGATCGAAAAGGCAGACACGCCACTTTTTTAGCACGTTTAAGTACTTGGGGAATTGATGCAAAAGGAATTGCTTGCGATGAATATACAGCTGTATGTATTACTCCAAACGGAATTGCAAGCGTTTATGGCAATTATCCTACAGATGATGACAATGCTTATTTTATTCAACGGAATTGTTTATTGAGCAACCCAAATCCAGAAAACTGCAGTGCCAACACACCTTTAACTTGGAATCACAACGGTGAGGCATTGGTGGTTTATGCCATCAAAGGAACAACAACTGGTGCCAATACGTTTGACCTCAATGATTGGGAAACTGGGGTTGGAGGAACATGGAATTATTGGTCAATCAATACTGGAGTTTTAAGCGAAGCAGCAGGAAATCAACCCGATTGTGGAGCACTTTCTGTGAATGAATTAAACGCAACTATTCAGCTATATCCCAATCCAACAACTGGTGATTTCAGTATAGTTTCAACAATTCCTGTAAAAAAGATTTGTGTTCGGAATACACTATCGGAAGTCCTACTCGTTGAAACAAATCCACACGTTATTTCAATCGCTTCTCTGCCAGTTGGGATCTATTTGGTGGAATGTGTGACCGAATTAGGAACTACTGTTCAGCGAATTATCAAAGAATAAATGGAGCTTCTTGCAGCCTAAAATTGAATCATAATCAATCTATTATGTTGTAGATTACTAAATTCATTCTATTTTAGTAAATCGATTTAGTGAATTCGTTTAAATTGCTTTATTCAAATCATTTTAGAAATCATAACCAGTAATTTTGTGTCTATGAACCGCATTTTAATTCTCTTATCTTTTTGCCTCATTCTAGGTTTAAATCTTGTTGCTCAAGGAACTGCAATTCCGAATAAACGCATAAATAGCCCGAAGCTGACAAATTATGTCAAACCATTTATCGGGACAGAAAAAATGGGGCATACTTATCCAGGAGCCACAGTCCCATTTGGTATGGTGCAGTTGAGTCCAGATACAGACACATTGATGTATGAACAAAATGGAAAATACAATCCGGACATGTACAAATACTGTGCAGGTTATCAATATACGGACAAAACGATCGTCGGATTCAGTCACACCCACTTTAGTGGAACTGGACATTCTGATTTAGGCGATGTTCTGATAATGCCTACGACAGGTAAATTGCAACTCAACCCAGGTACAGCAGATCATCCAGAAAATGGTTACAGGTCGGTTTTCTCACATGAAAATGAACTTGCTTCTCCTAACTATTATGCGGTTCAATTGAACGATCATTCGATACTAGTGGAATTGACCACTACAGAACGAGTTGGCATGCATCAATATACATTTCCAAAATCAGAAGATGCACATATCATCATCGATCTAATGGCTGGAATTTATAATTACGATGATAAAAATGTATGGACATTTATACGTGTGGAGAACGATTCATTACTAACCGGTTACAGACAAACTAACGGTTGGGGACGTACACGAACTGTTTATTTTGCCATCGCATTTTCGAAACCGTTCACCAATTATGGGTATGAAAATTTTGCTGAAAAACAAGTATACAAAGGATTCTGGGGGAAATTTGATCAATACCACAATTTCCCAGAAATGGCAGGAACAGCACTTCGTGCCTACTTTGATTTTGATACGGATGAAGGTGAAAAAATACTACTAAAAGTTGCACTATCTTCCGTGAGCACAGAAGGAGCATTGAACAATCTTACAACAGAAATACCTGATTGGAATTTTAATCTAATCCAACATCAAGGAGAAAATAAATGGAACAAAGAGTTAAGTAAAGTGGCAGTTACCATGTCAACCGAAGATGATTTGGTCAATTTCTACACTGCATTGTATCATTCTTACATTGGAACAACTGTATATGATGATGTTGATCATCGCTATAAAGGTTTGGATCAGAACATACATACTGCAACTAATTTCACGAATTATTCGACCTTTTCTTTATGGGATACCTATCGAGCTTTGCATCCATTATTAACCATCTTGCAGCCGCAACGGAACAGCCATATGATTAGTTCCATGTTAGCTCATTATGATCAAAGTGCACATCATTTATTACCCGTTTGGTCACACCATGCGAATGATAATTGGTGTATGATTGGATACCACAGTGTTTCAGTAATTGCTGATGCCATCTTAAAGGAAATCAATGAATTTGATGCGGAACGTGGATTAGAAGCGTGTGTCACGACTGCACGAAAACGAAGCTACGATGGCTTAGGAGATTACATAGATTTGGGCTATGTGCCAGAAGATAAAAATGGAAGTTCGGTTTCAAAAACGCTTGAATATGCATACGACGATTGGTGTATCGCTCAAATTGCCAAAAAGTTAGGAAAGAACGATTTATACGCTGAGTTTTATACACGTTCACAAAACTACAAGCACGTTTTTGATCCTACTATAGGTTTTATGCGTCCAAAAAACAGTAATGGAATCTTTAAACCAACATTTGATGTTCTCTCCACTCACGGTGAAGGTTTCATCGAAGGGAATTCTTGGAATTACAGCTTATATGTGCCTCACCAACCTGATTCACTTATTCAGTTAATGGGTGGAAAAAATCGGTTTACACAACACTTGGATTCATTATTTTCCATGGCATTACCAGCACATTATTACGCAGCAAATGAAGATATAACAAAAGAAGGAATCATTGGCAATTATGTCCACGGAAACGAACCATCGCACCATGTTGCCTATTTGTACAATTGGGCTGGTGCTCCTTGGAAAACGCAAGAAAAAGTACGCATGATTATCTCCAAAATGTATCACCCAACACCCGATGGATTAGGAGGAAATGATGATTGCGGACAAATGAGTGCCTGGTATATTTTCAGTGCATTGGGTTTTTATCCAGTTGCTCCAGGATCTAATCAATATGCAATTGGTAGTCCATTGGTCTATTCAGCTAAAATTCGTCAAGAAAATGGAATGTTATTTACCATTGAAACAATCAATCAAAGTGCAACAAATTGTTATGTTCAAAAAATAATACTCAATGGAAAAAAATTGGATCGCTTCTACATTACACACGAAGAAATCATAGCTGGAGGCGAATTGGTTTTTTATATGGGAAGTAAACCCAAAAAGTGAAACAGAATGAAACCTTAACTTTCAGTTCAATTAAGTAGTTTTGTTGTGAACATGAAAAAAGTACTTATTCTCACGTATTATTGGCCACCGAGTGGAGGTGCTGGTGTACAACGTTGGTTAAAATTTGTAAAATACCTCCAAGAATTTGGTTGGGAACCTGTTGTATACACCGTTCAAGATGGAGAAATGCCTGTCATTGATGAAAGTTTACAGAAAGACATTCCAGCAGGAATTACCATTCTTAAACAACCCATTTGGGAACCGTACATGATCTACAAACGGTTTAGTGGAAAGAAAAAAGGAGATAAAATCAACGCTGGATTTCTCAATGAGAATAAAAAACAAGGATTCAAAGACAAATTAAGCATCTGGATTCGAGGCAATTTCTTTATTCCAGACGCACGCAAATTCTGGATCAAACCCAGCATTTCTTATTTAAACAATTACCTATCTGAAAATACCATTGATGCGGTTATCAGTAGTGGTCCACCCCACTCTATGCACATGATTGCATTGGGCTTAAAAAAACAATTTCCGCAACTAAAATGGATTGCAGATTTCCGAGATCCGTGGACAAATATTGACTTTTACGATCAATTGATGTTGATGAATTGGGCAGATCGCAAACACCACCGAATGGAATTGGCTGTTTTAAAGAATGCTGATTTAGTAGTCAGTATTGGTGAGCAAATGAGCTGTGAATTTCAAGGATTGTTGCAAAAAAGTGGGACTTCAAATCCAAGTAAATTTGCGGTAATTACCAATGGTTTTGATCAAGACGATGTTTCCGAAACACCCATTGAAAAAGACCCAAAATTCAGTATTGCGCATATTGGAACGTTGGTAAAAGATCGAAATCCAGCTGGATTGTGGAAAGTATTGTCTCAACTTGTGCAAGCCAATGAAGCATTTCGGAATCAATTAGAGATCAAACTCGTTGGAAAAGTTGATTACTATGTCACTGAACAACTTGAATTGGCTGGATTAACACCTTTTGTTCGCAAAATCGATTACTTACCACACAGCGAAGTGATTTTAGAACAACAACGTTCGCATGTTTTATTGTTATTGGTCAATAATACGCCTAATGCCAAAGGAATTCTTACTGGAAAATTCTTTGAATACATGGCATCACGAGCACCCATTTTAGCCATTGGTCCAACAGACGGAGATTTAGCAAAAATTGTTCATGCAACGCATTCTGGCTTGATCAGCGATTTTGACGATGAAGAAGGCTTGAAAAAAAACGTGCTCGATTATTTTAATGGATCTGTCACACCGCGTGATGAAGATGAAATTAATAAATACAGTCGCAAGGAATTGACACGCGAGTTGGTGAAGGAATTGGAGCGTATAGTGGGGTAATGATTGAGGTTTCAGTGGCACGTAAAATTGCGAATTTACGCGATGAGAATAGCAGGTCTCTTGGCACGTAATTTTGCGAATTTACGTGATGAAAATCGCGCTTTATTTAAACTCATCTTCTTTTCGGCATCTTTTTTGTAAATTCAGCCAAAAGCTACCGCATTATGAAACAACACATTGTACTCCTACTCGCCTTTTTTTCTACTCAAATTCTTATCGCTCAATCTACCTTTGACGAATTTGGAGATTCTACTCAATTGTGGTTAGAAGAACGTGTTTCCAATGCCCAACAGTTCATCCATGAGCATGTGGAAGTTCCCTTTGTAGTTCGATCTACTGGTTGGGGTTGCATGTGTCCAGATTATTTCATCGGCATTAATCCTGGAATGCAAGAAGGACCATTTATAGGAGCTGTTCCACCAACAGGTTTTCCAATGGTTGATTCTACCGGAGCAAGTTTAATTGTTGTTGGTTATTTTACTGGGAAAATAATAGACATTGATTTGCGCAATGAAGATTTAGAACCCGAAGAATGGTTGTACCATGTTCCTGAATTTATGATCATTTCTTGGCGTAAAAACGAATTGGGTTATGATATGATTGCCCCACATGTGGTTGATTGATTTCAGTTGTTAAATCCCTATTTTACACTCCCAATTATGAACCTTTCTATTTTCCTTTTTTTGAGTTTGTTTTCGTTTGTTCGTGTGTCGTTTTCTCAAGATTCGACTGAGTTTTCCATTGCTGCTCCAACACAACTTCCAACCACTAAACTTGCTGTTTGGGCAACCCAGTATTACATACATCAGTTCGAAAGTGGTGGTGAAATTCCATTTGTCGATAAATATGGCGCTGCATTAGGGTTGTTTGCAGACACGTGTCATTTTTGCGAAGCGGCCTTAGAAGGAACAACTTATGTAACCGATAGTTCAGGTACGATCGTTGTATTGAATTTTGCGAAAACAGGCGACTCAACTTTTGTCGATTGTCGGAAATGTCTAAAATACGCAAACAGTAAATTACGTGTTGAAAGTTGGGGAAAAGCTACTTGGGCTATTTCTTCAGGATATGGTGACGGCGTGAAAAATTACCGTCTTGTTCCTTATCGAACAATTGCGGTTGATCCACAATTCATCCCGTATGGAACTGTGATTTACATTCCAACAGCTCGTGGAATGAAGTTGCTGTTGCCCAACGGTAAAACGGCCAACCACGACGGTTATTTTTTCGCAGGTGATACGGGTGGCGCAATCAAACAATTGCACATTGATGTATTTACGGGTGTTTACGAAGGAAATCCATTTCCTGATGTGGTAAAATCGAATGAAAGCAAAACCGTTGATGCTTATCTGATTTCTGATGCAACGATCGTTACTGCTTTGATAAAACTACATGTCAATTGAAACTATACCATTTTCAATGCAGGAATGTTTATGGTTGGTTTACTGCGAACCTCTAGCTTGTGACACTTCACATGACTTCTTTTACTTTTCTGTCACGAATCCTCCACACTTGTGGCGTAATAGAGCGAACAAGTATGGAGGATGATAACGTATTTATGTAAAAAACGAATTTAACCAGATTACTCGTTTTTATTCGGGTAACACTGATTCAAATTGGCTGTGGCTATCTGAATAAATTGACATGTCCAACAAACCTGCTAGTTTTATTTTTATTTCCCTCACGGAGTTCAATCACCCATGTATAAGTTCCGTCTTGCGATTTTTGTCCATCGTATGTACCATCCCAACCAATCTCTGGATTCATGGATTCAAAAACAACTTCACCCCAACGATTGAACAGAATCAGACTGTACTCTTCAATCAACGCCCCTTCTGGAAAAACTGGAGAAAAGGTATTGTTGTACTCATCACCATCTGGTGTAAATGTGTTTGGAATGTACATTATGAATTCGTCATTGAATGTAATTGTCTTACAAATCGAATCAACGCAACCGTAAAACGAAGTTACCTCTTGGCATACGACCACTTGTTCATGCGGATCAACACCAGAGAAGGTATAGGAAGGATTTTGTAGATCTGAACTTCCATATCCACTGAAATTCCATTGATACGAATCGCCTCCTTGAGATTGATCATAAAAATGAACCAGGTTGTCAAAAACAGTCGGCTGAACGGGTAAGTAGATAAAATCCGCTATTGGATCTGGATGAACACAAATAATATTGTTAAACTGAACATTCAAAGGGCAGCCGTCTGTGGTTGTACCCACATAAGTCAAATCATAACATCCAGGATCTGTAAAGGTTGCTGATACGTTATCACAACCATTGATCACCTGTCCATCCGAGAATGTCCACAAACAATCATTCAGGAAGGACAAACCAGTAGTATCCAATGAAACAGTAAGTGGTGAACAGCCTTGCATATTGTCAAAAATAGCAGCGATCTGAGGTATTACATAAAAACCTACATTTACTGTTGTATCTAGTGTCACACACATATCTGAAACAGTAACAATATACTGCGATGGAACTAGTGGTACAACTGTTAAATTGGACAAGGTATCATTCACTGCTGTATTCCAACTATAACTATAGGGTATTGCTCCAGTTAATACAGTAACCGATAAATCAACTGCATTCCCAGCACAAATATTCGTATCAGCAACAAAGCTAATTGTTAAGGGTGCTAACATCGTGAAATTTGTTGACACCACTGGACTCACGCACCCATTCACATCTGTAGCTAAGACCGAATAGGATACCGGTGTTGAAGGATGAACATCCTGCGATTGAGTCGTCACGCCATTGTTCCATATATACTGGTATGGTTGCGTACCACCATAAGCAAATGCAAACAATGGAACGGTATCCCCCATGCACATCACACTGTCTATTGTAGAAATAATCATCAACGGTGCAGGTTCTGTAACAGTTATTGAAGCATCTGCTGGGCATCCATCAGCGTTTAATACTTGAACATTGTAATTTCCTGCACAGATATTTGTCAAAGTAGCCGCAGAACTAAACGTATTTCCACCATCAAAACTAAAGGTATTCCCACCAGGAGCAACCACTGTAATACTTCCATCGCAGTTGGTGTTACATGTTGGATTTGTTGTTGCAATACTTGCAATTGTAAACAATGCGGGTTCAATTACCTGAAAAGAATCAACCACCTGACAACCGTTCTGATCTGTTACAGACACCGAATAATTCCCTTCGCATAAAGCAGTAGCTTGATCCAAAACGGAAGTTGTCACATTTGATGACCATGAATAGTTGTAGCCTACTCCTGGTGTTCCACCAGCTCCTTCAACGATAGCAGAACCATCACAATAACTAAAACAAGTTGGATTCGTTGGTGTAACAGAAACTGTCAGTGCTGTGGGTTCTGTTACGATTTCTTGACCATTGACTGAACAACTATTTCCATCCATTACAACCATATCGTAGGTACCAGCAGCAATGTATTGCAACGAAGATGAGGCCGTGTAACTCAATCCGTTATCATAGGAATACTGATAAGGTAAGGTACCACCTTGCGTAACAGTTGTTATACTTCCAGAAGAATTTTGGAAGCATGTTAAGTTACTTGCAGTTGCTGTAAAGCTCAACATTGCTGGTTCTCCAATAAGGGTAGAAGCAGTATCCGTACACCCATTGTCATCTGTAATAATTACTTGATACGTCCCCGCACAAATTCCAGAGAAAACAGTTGCAGATTGATTACCCGCACCAACGGTGTAGTCTAAAGTTCCAGTACCACCTAGCGCATCTACCGTAATTGTTCCGTTGCAGAAACCGTTACAAGATGGTTCAGTGACATAGACTCCATTTATGAACGGTGCTCCTTGATCGGTAATAAGGGCAATGTTATCCACAATACAACCATTGCCATCTTGAACAGCAACAGTGTAAGAACTCGCTAGCAGCCCCGGAAACAGGTTAGATGCGACGTAACTCACTCCATTATCAATACTGTAATTGTACGTTCCATTTCCACCTGCTGCGTTTAAGGTAATCGCACCATTTGGTTGGCTACACGTGGATGGAGTTATTATAGTTGATAGGCTTAAAACTGTTGCAGGAGCAATAGCTTCTATAAACGAATATTCACAAAAACTTTGATCGCGCATCAATACTGCATAGTTTCCAACACACAAATCGGTCATGGTATTCGCAATACCAAAGGTAATTCCATTGTTCAAACTGTACATGTACGTGCCTGTTCCACCCGTTGGATTAATCGAAATGGTGCCATCACACAATCCAGTACATAATTCAGGAGTTGAAGTATGGGTAGCTGTGAGTAAATTGGGTTCGGTAAGTAGAATTGCTGTATCCCCAGAACAACCAAATTGATCGTTTATAACTACAGGATATGTGCCTGCTGCTAACGCAGTAAATGTTGATCCAACTGAAAAGCTTACCCCATTATCAATACTAAATTGGTAGCCACCGTTACCACCTGATGCATCTAATTGGATAAATCCACTGTTATCTTCGAAACAAATGAGATCGGTAAAATTGAACGTAATACTGATGGGTGAGGTTGCGTCTAATTCTGCTTGTCCAGTACTACTGCAGGAATTGGCATCCATTACCATCAACTGGTAGGTCCCTTCATTTAATCCAGTAAACGTGTTTCCAGCAGTATAACTTACTCCATTGTCAATACTGTATTGATAAGCTCCTGTTCCCCCAGTTACTCCTGTTATCTGAATTTGTCCATCAGATCCACCAGCACAAGTAACGTCAGTAACAACACTCGAAAAAACAATTGGATCAGGATCTGTAATAACAAATGGAAGTGTATAGACACACAATCCACCATCGTAGATCACCACGACGTGGCTTCCTTCTTCTAATCCTGAAAAAGTACCATTTGTTTGGGTTACCCCACTATTGTCAAATTCAAAAGTAATTGGCAAGGTTCCACTTATGTTGGTTACCTCTACCATTCCATCATTTCCACCGTT
>JAYSRF010000154.1:0-9978 GCA_043721195.1 Fluviicola sp.
CTTTGTATCCTTCTGAAGCTGGACTCGGATGAAATGCTCCACCTCTTTTCACAGCATAATTGCCGTCATCAAAAGTAGTATTGAGGTCTATTCCTCGACCGTTGGCCTTCCATTCTCGGTAAGAATCCTCAAGAATAATGGAATCTTTCACCAAAGCAAATGAATCTTCAATTCCTATCCAATCTTCGTGGGCTATTTTTAATCCATCTGGATTGGCAACTGGCGTAATGTAAATATCAATGGAATCGAGCATTAATAAGGCATTGGGATAACGATTGCTTTTTCCATCCATGGATAACAAATACACATTCAGAAATTTCATGAGCAATTTGGAACTGTAATCCTCACGTGCATGAATATTTCCAACGAAATAAACACAGCGTTTTTTAGGAACTGCTCGTCCTATCCGAACCGTTTTTAAGTCCAATCCAAATTCCGATTTGCCAATAGTAACGGGATGCACCACTGCTGGATAGGTATGTTGAAAATAGACCAAATCATGGCAAATCATATCATAGGTATATTTTGCCGTGTCTTCTACAACGTAATAGGAAATGAGCGAATCATTGATCAAAAAATCATATAATGAGGGAATAATAGAATCGTGTAGTATGGAATCCTTAACAAGCGTGTCTTCCTGTTGAAGAAAATCAATTTGAAATGAAGCTTTCATTGTTGATTTTACACCCATAGAAAACACCTTAGTTGAACCAATCAACAGCATTAGCAGAATACTTAATAGGGCGATTCCAATTTTCATTTGAACAGATCAATCATGCTAACAAAGAGCTTTTCTTCTACAAAATGACAAAAAAAACAAACGGTTACAACGAATGAACTAAAAAATACTACAATTGAGGTAGACATTTGTGTTCTTTTAACAAGAATTAAATAATTTGAATCAACAAAATCGCCAGATCTATATCTGTTTTATCTATAAATCCTACTGATTCGATCGATTTTATAGGGTTACAAGGGGTCAACTATTTAAGACAACCAATTTGCACTTGAACGAATATCTTTCCACTTCTTAAAATAAGATTCATGATTGAACAAACTACTGTACACACAGATTTATTGCAAGAAGTTCGTAAAGGAATTAGCGGTATCGATGCAACGATTACAACGCCATACCATACAAGTATTCCTGTTGTTTACGCGGATTGGACTGCATCTGGACGTATGTTTGTTCCAATCGAAGAGCGTATGAATCGAGAGATTTATCCATTCGTCGCAAATACACATACAGAAACAAATTCTACCGGTCGATTCATGACTCAAGCGTATCATGAAGCATTATCACGCATCAAACAACATGTAAATGCCGGAGAAAATGACAGTATCATTTGTGAAGGATCGGGTATGACAGGTGTTGTTAATAAATTTCAACGCATCTTAGGAATCAAAGTTCATGAAGCATTTAAGGACCAATTAATCATTGATGAAGTAGATCAACCTGTCGTTTTTGTAACACACATGGAACACCATTCCAACCATATTAGTTGGAGCGAAACCATTGCAAAAGTATGTATCATTCCAGCTGATGAAAAGGGACTTCCTGATCTTGTTGCTTTAGAACTACTTTTACAACAACATGCTCACCGTAAACACAAATTTGCTTCCGTTACTGCTGCCTCAAATGTTACGGGAATGTTTACACCCTATCATGCAATTGCCCGTTTGATGCACCAGAATAATGGTCTTTGTTTTGTCGATTTTGCATGTGCTGCTCCTTATATAACAATGAATATGCATCCAGAAAATCCAGAAGAGCGATTGGATGCTATTTTCTTTTCTCCTCACAAATTTTTAGGAGGTCCTGGAAGTAGTGGCGTATTGATTTTTTCGAATGAATTATACCACAATACAATACCAGATCATCCAGGAGGTGGAACAGTTGTTTGGACAAGCCCTTACCGTTCTCCAAGATATTATAACTCGATTGAAGAACGTGAAGACGGTGGAACACCCGGTTTTTTACAAGTGATGCGCACAGCAATGGCGATTCAGCTAAAAGAACAACTAACTGTTGAACGTATCTTAAAACGAGAAAAAGAACAAGTTGCATTTGTGTTCGATCACTTACTTGGAATTGACGGTTTAACCCTTCTTGAATCACACGGATCAAATCGTTTGGCAATCTTCTCCTTTACAATTGATCAACTCTATCATCAATTGGGTGTGCGTATGTTAAATGATCATTTTGGCATTCAAGTACGAGGTGGTTGTTCGTGTGCAGGAACTTACGGCCATTATATATTTGGTGTTGACGAGGCGACTTCATGTTCAGTCGTTCAACGCCTTGAAAATGGTGATATCCTATCAAAACCAGGATGGATTCGTATGTCCATTCACCCAACCACAAGTAACGCGGAATTGGAATTCATTTGCGCGGCAATTAAAACACTCGCAGAACAATACAAAAACTGGAGTACAGATTACACGATTTCACTTAGTGGTGTTATAACTTGTTTATCTGATAAAGAAGAAACTCCTATTGCTGTATTCAGACCGTTTTAGCAAGCACTTCTAATTGTTCCAAATGATCCCAAAAATCGGGATAACTTTTAGAAACGGATTGAGCTTCCAAAATAGTAATTGGAGCGGAAGATAACGTGCCAGCAATTGCCAAACACATGGCAATTCGGTGATCGTTGTGTGATGTAACTGTTCCACCGCCTACATTTCCTGTTCCATGAATCAATAGTTCATCTGCTGTTAATTCAATTTTCACACCCAATTTAGCAAATTCAGACAGAAGGGTTAAACCGCGGTGACTTTCTTTGTGCTCCAATCGAGATGCGCCTTTAATGGTTGAAACACCCGTACAATAAGCTGCTAATGTTGCAAGAGCAGGAAATAAATCAGGACAATCAGTTGCATCAACGGTGAATGCTTTGCGTTCAGAACCATCTACACTAATCGTATCTTGATCAAATAAAACATGGCAATTGGCAGCTTGTAAAAAGCTCATTAACGCTTTATCTGCTTGTAAACTATCGAGGCGTAAACCACTTAATGCTACTTCATGACCTATTGCAGCGGCTACTAACCAATAGCTTGCAGAACTCCAATCTGCATCAATTTGATAAGGTGTAGCTTGGTAGAATTGACCTCCTTCAATGACATAGGCTGAACGATTTTCTTCTTTTCGAACATCAATCCCAAATGCCTCCAAGGTCTGCAAGGTCATGTTCACATAAGGAGTGCTTTTTAAATTTTCTGCATGTAAAACACTATTGCCTTGAATAAGCGGCAATGCCATCAATAATCCGGAAATAAATTGCGAACTCATCGATCCATCAACTGTTGTATCCGCTCCATGCATTGGCCCTTTTAGTTCAAGTGGAACGGTACCTCCAGTTGTTTTACAATGGGCACCAAAAAGCGGTAAATATTCTTCCAAAAAAAGCATTGGGCGTACTTTCAACGATCCTTCGCCGTGGATGTGAAAAACACCAGCATGGGCCGCACAAATCATCGAAAGTAAGCGAATTCCCAAACCTGATTCTCCAGCAGAGATCGTTGCTTTTCTTGGGAATTGTTCAATACCCGTAATGATCAATTCATTTTCGGCTGTCTGGGTAATAACTGCTCCTAATTTGGTAATCGCAGCCAACATGGCTTGTTCATCTGAACTTTTTCCCCAGCCTGTTATGACGGACTTTCCATTGGCAAGAGCTGCAGCAAGATAAGCACGTTGCGCATCACTTTTTGAAGCCGGAATGGCTATTACTCCTGATCTTAATTGGGGTTTAATCTGCTTTTCCATTGGGTGGTAAATGTACATTAGGATTCATCACACGTGTTTGATGACGAATCGATTCTTGGTGCAGTGCGTCCATCATTAACCGAACAAAACGCTCTGCTAAACCATATTCGCCTGATTTTTCCAATCTACTCGAGATCATTTTTCTCCAGTGATCTTCTTGTAAAATGGTAATGTTATGTCCTTGCTTAAAAGCGCCTACTTCTTCACTCAATCGCATGCGTGCTGTTAGAATTTCAAATAAACGATCATCCAAAATTCCGATTTTTTCACGCAACTCTTCCAAACCAAGTAGTGCAGTATCACTCACTTCACGTGAACGCAAAACCAATTGATCAAGCAAAATTCGCAAATTAGCAGGAGTCAATTGTTGAGCTGCATCCGACCATGCTTCATCTGGATTATTATGCGATTCTATCATCAATCCATCGAAGTTCAAATCCATTGCTTTTTGCGAAACTTCCAACAACAAAGCACGTTTTCCTGAGATATGACTCGGGTCACAAATCAACGGAATGTGAGGTAATCGTTCGCGCAACGAAATGGGCAATTCCCAACTTGGAACATTGCGGTATTTTGGATGTTTATAAACCGAAAAACCACGATGTATGGCGGTTAAATCTGTTATTCCTGCTTTTTCCAATCGCTCAAATGCCCCTATCCATAACTCCAAATCTGGATTTACTGGATTTTTTACCATTACAGGAATCTTTGTTCCAACCAATGCATCAGCAATTTCTTGAATGGCAAAGGGATTAACGGTTGTTCGAGCACCAATCCACAAAATATCAACCCCAGCTTTTAAGGCGAGTTCAGCATGTTTCGCATTAGCAATTTCTGTAGTTGTCGGAACACCAATCATCTTACCAGCATCAACCAACCATTTAAGTCCTTCTTCACCAACTCCTTCAAATGAATCGGGGCGTGTTCGGGGTTTCCAAATTCCAGCACGCAATACATCAATTGAACAAGATGCATGTAACTGACGAACTGTTTCCATTACTTGTTCTTCGGTTTCTGCACTACACGGTCCAGCAATTAAAAACGGACGCTTTCCTCCTTTTTGGATTAAACTACTCATAGTATTACAAGATTACTCTTTTATTTAAACAATTGGAAACAAAAAAATCCCGCTCGAAAAACGAAACGGGAGGACAAATCACACAAAACTGTTTCGTATTCAATCAGAACCGAACCACCAGAAATTGTAAGTACTTATCATTTTTTTAAAACCAATCATTGCGGCAAATATAATGTTATATTTTTCACTCAATATCAATTTTTATAAACTATTTTCACAATTGTTTTGTTATTTAAAAAAACTCCTTGTATGTTTGCAACATGATTCTTTTGAACAAAAATATGAATTGGCGTTGGCAGTCTTCTTTCGAAGGTGACTGGCGCTAGTAATTCTATATACTTTTTTTTAAAGTAAGCGGCTTGTCATCCTGATAGCCGTTTTTTTTGTACCCATTTTTTTGAAAACATGCTTATTTACACACACATTCATTCATTTAATGCCGATCTAGAAACACCCGTTGGTTTGTATTTGAACTTACGCGATCGCTACAGAAAACCCATACTGCTAGAAAGTAACGACTACCATTCACGTAGTGATAGCACTTCTTATATTGGACTCAATCCATTGGTTGAAATAACAGTTGAAGATCATTTTATTCAGGTTCAAGTTGGTGAAATACAACAAGAAATCGCAATTGAAGATCGCTCTAAACTAACAGAACAACTTGCAACTATTTTGGCTTCTGTGGAATTTGAATCGCCCGAACTGGCTAACAATGGTTTTTTCTCCTATTTCAGTTTTGAATATGCCCATTTTGAAGAGTCCATTGATCTCAAGACTAGTAGTCTTGGGCTTCCGAAAGCACAATTGATTTTATATGAATACCTCATCGTATTGGATCATTTTCACGACAACGGGAGTATTATTGTGAATTCGCTTACTTCTGAAGTACCTTCAACGGAGAACCTGGAACAATTACTGCGAAAAAAAACAACCAATTGCCTACCATTTGTAAAAGATGGCTTACCTGAATCAATGCTATCAGATGACGATTTTCGTAAAAACGTGAGCATTGCGCAACAACACATTCAGCGCGGAGATGTTTTTCAACTAGTGCTTTCCAGACCATTTTCGCAACGCTTTTTTGGGGATGATTTTCAAGTTTACCGACAATTGCGCAGACTGAATCCTTCCCCCTATTTGTTTTACGCAGACATGGAATCCTACCGTTTAATGGGTTCTTCACCCGAAGCACAAATTCAATTGAAAAACGGCAAAGCATCCATTCATCCGATTGCTGGAACTGTTCGTAAAACGGGAAATGAAACCGTTGATCATGAATTGACTCAACAATTGATTCACGACGAAAAAGAAAATGCAGAACATACCATGTTGGTTGATTTAGCGCGAAATGATTTGAGTAAGTATTGTGACGAGGTAAAAATCAATTCATACAAAGAAGTACAGCGTTTTAGTCACGTGATTCATTTGGTTTCAAAAGTAACTGGTCGTTTACAAGAAACTGCACCGTTGACTTTATTTTCAGGAACGTTTCCAGCAGGAACACTTTCAGGAACCCCGAAACCAAAAGCACTTGAATTGATTCAGCGGTACGAAGGTGATACACGGGATTATTACGGTGGAGCAATTGGTTTTATTCGTACAAATGGCGATTTGAATTTAGCCATTGTCATTCGCAGTATTCTAAGTAAAAATGATCAATTACACTACCGTGCTGGTGCTGGAATTGTGCTCGATTCTATCCCAGAAAACGAATTACAAGAAGTATATAACAAATTAGGTGCTGTTCAAAAAGCCATTGTCGCAGCCCATTCACCCTTAACTATTGAATTATGACCATTGGAATTATTGACAACTTCGATTCATTCGTTTTTAATCTGGTACGTTATGTCCGTGAATGCGATGGAGTAACGACAATCGTTCAACGCAACAACGCCATCGATTATGCCATTCTAGATACGTGCGACGCGCTTCTTTTATCGCCCGGACCAGGAATTCCTGACGAAGCTGGCGAGTTAAAGAATATCATTCGCCGTTACTCAGGTCAAAAAAACATCTTGGGCGTTTGTTTGGGTCATCAAGCAATTGCAGAAGTGTTTGGCGGCAAACTAGAATCGTGTAGTGCACCTATTCATGGTAAATCGAGTTCAATGAATCTTCACGGAAACGAATCCATTTTTCAAGGACTTGCCGATACCATTGAAGTGGGACGTTACCACAGCTGGCAAGTTTGTTCAGACCAAACGGGAGAATTGGAAATCACAGCCACCACAACTGATGGAAGTGTCATGGCATTGAAGCACCCGATTCATGCGACAAAAGGTGTACAATTTCACCCAGAGTCCATTCTCACACCAACGGGAAGAACAATGATTACGAATTGGATAAATGAAGTACGATGAAAGCAGTATTAACACAACTCATTTCAGGTGGAACATTGGACGAACAACAAGCACATAATTGTCTAGTGCGCATTGGCGAAGGTGAAATTTCAGATGAACAAATTGTTTCATTCATGACTATTTTGCAACTACGTGGTTTGCAACTCGAAGAATTAGCCGGTTTTCGGAACGCTTTGATGGAATTGGCCCTTCCCATAAAATTAGAAGCCAATGAAACAATTGATGTGTGCGGAACTGGAGGTGATGGAAAAGATACCTTCAATATTTCTACCACAACTGCATTTGTAATTGCAAGTATGGGATACAAAGTCGTCAAACACGGTAATTACGGTGTGAGTTCCTTGTGTGGTTCTTCAACTGTTTTGGAGGAATTGGGTATTGTTTTCTCCAATCGGGAAGAAGATTTACAACGGCAACTCGATGCAACAAATATCTGTTTCTTACATGCGCCTTTATTCCATCCTGCATTAAAACGCGTAGCACCTTTGCGCAAAGCATTGGGAGTTCCTACTTTTTTTAATGGCATTGGACCATTGGTCAATCCAGCCAATCCAACGCATCAATTAACTGGGACATACTCCTTGGAATTGGCAAAAAAATACCGTCATGTCTTAAAAGACAAACGCACTTCGTTTACCATTCTTCATGGCATGGATGGCTTTGATGAATTGACGTTTATTGGTAAAACACGGATTTTAGGTCGTCACCGCGATGAATTAATCAGTGAAAGCCCTTTCAAAACTGCTGTCACATTAACAGACTTATCTGGCGGAAAAACGGCTCATGAATCGGCACAATTACTTATTCGGATCTTGAAAGGAAACGGAGATGAGGCTCACAATACGGTCATTGCTGGAAATGTTGCCCTTGCACTTCAAACTTTTCACCCAGAAATGGAGTTTGAGCACGCATTTCACACTGCACATGAACAGGTGTTATCTGGAAAAGCCTTTCAACACTTAGTGAAACTTACATTGAATTAAAACCAACAAATCATGAAAACAATACTCGATCAAATTATAGCAAATAAACAGCAAGAAGTTGCACTATTGAAACAAACTACTTCAATTGCCAGTTTCGCAAATGAACCACTTTTCGGTCAATCAGTGCGCTCCCTAAAACAATCGCTTCTTTCAAATGAATTTGGCATTATCGCAGAAATCAAACGAAAATCGCCCAGTGGTGGCACTATCTTTTTGGATTTAGATCCTATTGAATTGGCTAAATCTTACGAACAAGATGGAGCATCCGGAATCAGTGTTTTGACCGATTTCAACTATTTTGGAGGAAGTACCGCCGATTTAGAACTCGTTCGTAAACATAGTAATTTACCGATTTTGCGCAAAGAATTTATTATTGACGAATTGCAATTATTTGAAGCAAAAGCCAAAGGTGCAGATGCCGTTTTATTAATTGCTGCAATCCTTGACAAACAACAAGCACATCACTTAACCATTGTTGCGCGTAATCTTGGATTAGAGGTCGTTTTTGAAATTCATACACTTCATGAACTGGACAAAATCAATGATGAGGTGGATTTGATCGCGGTAAACAATCGCAATTTAGCAGCACAAGAAACATCGCTGGAAGTCTGCATCAATCTTGCGCCCTATTTACCTTCTTTTGCTCCGGCGATTGCAGCTTCTGGTATTCGAACAAGCAATGAATTAAAACGCGTGCAAGATGCAGGTTATGTTGGAGCACTCATTGGCGAAAGTATTTTGCGTTCACAACATCTAAGCGAATTAACGCATTTCAAGATCCAACAGCCATGAAAATAAAGGTATGTGGATTAATGAATAATCCAGCAAGTGTAGCAATTTCCCAATTACCAACCATTGACTACTTGGGTTTTATTTTCGCGGAACAATCGCCCCGTTTTACTGAAGAAACAGTTTCATCTTTGAATAAACAACGTGTTGGTGTATTTGTGAATGCGTCATTGGAAACCATTTTTTTTACAGCAAAAAAGCACCAATTAACTGTCATTCAATTGCACGGCGATGAAACATCTGAATTATGTAGTGAATTGAAAAGTCATTTTCATATAATCAAAGCCATCGGCATCGATAAAGACATTGATTTTGAAACACTTTCACTCTATGAATCAGTGGTTGATACGTTTCTTTTCGACACCAAAAGTAAACAACGAGGTGGAACAGGAATTCCATTTGATTGGGCAATTTTAGATCGCTACCAAGGTTCTACTCCCTTTTTTCTAAGTGGTGGAATTGGTGAAGAATCCATAACAGAGATCCAACAATTTAAACATCCATTCTTTGCTGGTATTGACCTCAATAGTCGGTTTGAAATTCAACCTGGAGTCAAAGATATCGAACGTATTCAAACATTTATTCAAACACTTTACGCATGAACACACAATCCTATTTAGTAACAGACGAACTTGGCTTTTATGGCGAGTTTGGCGGTTCTTATATCCCCGAATTACTGCGAGAAAACGTGGAAGCATTAGAACGTGCATTCCGCAGTTATTGTTTCACCGAACAGTTTGAAACAGCCTTTACTCATTTACTCAATGATTACGTGGGTCGCCCTACTCCACTTTATTTGGCAGCTCGCTATTCCGCAAAATATGGTTGTCCAATTTACCTAAAACGGGAAGATTTGTGTCACACAGGTGCGCATAAAATCAACAATACAATTGGGCAAATCCTACTTGCATTACACATGGGTAAAACCGACATTATTGCAGAAACGGGAGCAGGTCAACATGGTGTAGCAACCGCAACCGTTTGTGCATTAAT
>JAYSRF010000155.1:0-3770 GCA_043721195.1 Fluviicola sp.
AGAGCTTCTTCTTTCGTTGAAAAACTAGCGATACTAACACGGTACATTCCATTGAATTCACCCACCATTACAGAAGGTTGACCTTTTCCAATTAATTCACGTGCAAATCGTTTTGCATTGGCTTCTGATCCAAATGAACCACCAACAACGTGATAAGGCTTGGAAGGATCTGGCTTACCAATGACAACTGAAGACGAACCACTCGATTGTTTTGGACGTGGTTTCTTCGCGGTTGTAGTTGTTTTGACTGGTTTTGGTTGTTCAATAACAACAGGTTCTGGTTCTGGCTGAGGTTCTGGGGTTGGTTCTTGTTCAGCAATTGGCTCTACAACTGAATCAAAATTCTTCTCAGAATCATCTACTTCTTCGGCTACAACTTCTTCTTTCCCTTTGGCTAAATCAGTCTTTTCAAGTGCTTTGTGATTGTTTTCACCTGCAAGATCAGCCAAGATTGGGAAATCTTTCTTTAGAGTATTAAAATTGATCGCAACATACGTCGCGCCACCCATAAATAACACTAAAAACCCCCATAAAACATAGCCCACAACCCGACGTTTCTTTTTCGGTTGTCGGGGTTGTTTCGCAGCTGGTTTCTTTGATAAATCAACTGGTTTTTCCGTGGTTGGAGCAACAATTACTGGCTCTTCAATTGTACGAGAAGCTTCTACAACTGGTGCAACAGTTTCTATCGGTTTCGTTGGTTCTGGTACTACTTCTACAACCGCCGATTCAACAACAATAGGTTTTGGCTCAGCACTGATTGGTGCTTCTGTTTTTTCTTCTACTAAGTCCATTACAACATCAGAAATAACAGCCGCAGCAATGACTTTTTCAGTCGTTGAAATCGATTCTTCAGGTTGATCTACAGTCGTTTTCTCCTGATCAATTTGTGGTTCTGGAACTATTGTTGGCTCAACAGCTAATTCAACTATTGGTTCTGGTTCTGAAATTGGTTCTTCAATGATTACTGGCTCAACAGCTAATGCAACAACTGGTTCTGGTTTAATGATTGGTTCTTCAATTTCTATTGCTACTGGCTCTTCAACGATTGGCTCTTCAATAATTGGTTCTTCAACAATTGGTTCTTCAACGATTGGGGCAACTTCTTCATTCGATTTACCTGAATTCCATTGATCAAACGCTACATCACCATCTATTTTTTTGAAGCTCCCAAATTGGTACATGTCATAACTATTGCCTTTATCCAATTCAGCTGTTACTTCTCGAACGAATTTAGCGATGAGATTTTTAGCGTCATTGATATCCATTCCTTCCTTCTCAGAAATGTGCTTGGCCAAATTACCATCATCGTACTTCAAGTAAGGCATGAATAACATTTCACCACTGGCTTCATTGGTCAACGTTAATGCTCCTAAGCCAGGAATAATGATTGTTTTTACCTCTTTCAGTAGCTGTAGCAAGTAATTATTCATAGTTGAATTGCTTTATTGAAGGTTCAAAATACACTTTTTAACTAAATACCGATCCAAATGGATACGATTCATTCATACGGATACCTTTCTCAGTTTGTTTCAAAGTACAGCATTCATTTACAGAATCATGCTCTAAAAACAGTACTAATTCTTTTTCTGCTGCACCATTGAGGAAAATTTCTTTTTCCACCAAGGTCTTTAATGGTCGTGTATCGTATCCCATAACATAAGGCAATGGAATGTGACCAACACTTGGCAATAAATCAGCCATAAAAACCAGCGTTTTGTCTTGATAATGAAGATGCGGAATCATCATGCTTTCCGTATGTCCATCCACAAAAAGAACATCCATATTGGGGAAAACATTGGTTGTGTAATTCCCTTCTCGTTTTATGAATTGTAACTGACCGCTTTCTTGAATCGGAAGAATATTTTCGCTTAAAAATGAAGCCTTTTCCCGTGGATTCGGTTTTGTAGCCCATTCCCAATGATTCTCTGTACTCCAATAAATAGCGTTTGGAAACACTAATTCTAATTTGGTTCGATCAGCATTCCACTTCACACCACCACCACAATGATCAAAGTGTAAATGAGTTAAAAAAACATCCGTAATCTGATCCAATCCAAATCCCAATTTGTGTAGACTTTGTTCCAATGTTTGGGTGTCAGCGAGGTAATAATGGGAAAAGAATTTTTCAGATTGTTTATCACCAATCCCTGTATCGATGAGCATCAAACGATTACCATCTTCGATCAGCAAACAACGCATTGCCCAAGTACACAAATTGTTTTCATCTGCTGGATTGGTTTTTTGCCACATTGTTTTGGGTACAACGCCAAACATGGCTCCACCATCTAATTTAAACGTTCCTGTTTCTATTGGATAAACTTTCATGCCGAATTGTTATACGTTTGAGAATACTGTTAATAAAAGAATTGCACCAATTGCCGCTGCAAGTCCGAGTAATTTTTGCCACTTTGCCGATTCTTTAAAAATAAGCATTCCGAATAAAGCTGCAAGCGACACCACTCCTATACCCATCACAGCAATGGTTGTTGTATCTTCCCAACCTGTCGTTTTATAAGAGCGAATGAGTAAATAAATCGAAAAGTAATTCGGAATTCCTAAAAGTATTCCACCAATCACGTGCTTCCATGAAAAGGATCTTTTCTTGCGCACGTATTCTGTTGTCATCCAGATTACGCCAATAAATCCTGCAGCTAGAAAACCAAAAGCAGTAAACAGTGAATCAGGATAATCACCCAAGACTTTTTTCTGTACATAATTGAGTAAAATATCTAACACAGCACTACCTACAAATAGGAACAACAACAATCCAATCGCTCCTTTTCGATCACTGCTTTTCTCTTTTTCAAAGGTGATCAGAAAAATGCCTAAAAACGCGAGAACAAAGCCAATGATCTTCATGTAAGTTACAGCTTCATGATAAGCGATCACGAAAAAAATCATCACCAAAGCCATACTCATTTTCACCGCTACGGAAGTTGTTCCCATTCCATTTTTGTGTGAACTGATCCCCATTCCAATAAATAAGCTGATGAACAAAAATCCAGCGAGTAAGATATACGGAACAAGTTCAGTTTCAAAAAGTGTTGAAGTTGAAGGAAACGATCGATTGACCAAACAGCCACAAATAAAGGCTGTAAAATAGTTCACAATGATAGCCTGTGCCGTATCAACTCCATATTTCGGGAACATTCGAAAAATAAAGAACAGCACCGAAGAACTGAGAATGCTGATGATTAACTCAATCATTGATTTAAAAATTGGTGGATGGTATCGCTTGAAAACGAATAGGTTTTATCTGGAATTTTCCCAATAATTGGAGCTTTTACTCCGTTTACAAACATCGATTTCCCAACAATAACGCGGGCTTCGTCCCAACAATTCGCATCGATGTAGTGTTGCGTTGTTTGAGCACCGCCTTCTATGATAATGGAAAGAATGTTGAGTTCGTACAATGCTTTTAACTGGTTATTGATGCTGAGATCAAGTAATTGAACATACTGAACACTTCCCGTTGTTCCTGATCGAATGGTATTAAAAACAACAGTTGGCAAACCATCTGAAAAAACAGTTGCTGTTTGGGGAGCTTGTAATGTACTATCAAGTACAATCCTGATTGGATGTTTCCCTGTCACAGCACGCACTGTTAAACTTGGATTATCATTCAAAATGGTACGCCAACCTATTAGAATTGCTTGTTCTTCGGAACGCCATTGATGCACGAGTGTTTGCGTTTCAGGCGATGAAATCCACCGAATTGTTCCTGTTTCATCAGCTGTGCGATCTGCATCAATAAAACCATCTTGGGT
>JAYSRF010000156.1:0-3728 GCA_043721195.1 Fluviicola sp.
ATGTGGGTCTTTTCCGATGATTGTATCAATGATACCCGCTAATATTTCGATCTGTTCTTCCGTATCCCAGATGTATTTCATAACCCATAAATCTGTCAGAACTGCTTCAGTACGATTACACATAATGGCACTCGCTGCAATCAGATTTTGAATTTTAACTGCCCGACGATCAGAAACCTTAATTCCCGTATTTCTTAGGTTATGAATCAGGTCAACATAGTGTTTCCGAATGGGAGTTAAATCAACGTTTTTTCTCAACAATTGAATTTGTATGATTTCTTCTGGTGTTATGGTTGGTTGTTCTCTTTCTACAGCATTTTCAAGTTTCCATCCTGCTAGAATTACTTCTTCCAATAAATCAGTATCAACATAATCACATTGGATACGAATCAAGAAACGATCGAGCAAAGCATTCAATGTTTCGTCTTCAGGCAATACATTGCTTGCACCAACAAACATGAGAGCTGGCAACTGTTTTGTCTCCTTACCTCGTCTGAAAATCTTTTCATTCAACGCCATTAATAAGCTATTGAGAATCGCGCTGTTTGCATTGAAAATCTCATCCAAAAACACCATGGAAGCCTCTGGCATCATTCCTTCCGTGTTGGTTACTAATTCGCCATCTTTGAGTTTACGAATATCAAATGGTCCGAAAATCTCATTTGGTTCTGTAAATCGCGTTAATAAGTATTCGAAATTCTTCCCTCCTTTAATGCTTTTTGATAATTGGCGAATGATGGCGCTTTTTGCAGTACCCGGAGGTCCAAGTAGAAAAGCATTTTCACGAGCGATTAAACTTATTCCAAGTAGATCAATGATTTCATCTTTTCCAATGAAGGATTCTTTCACAAATTGAAGAACCTGATTTAATTTATCTATGCTATTCATATAAATTCGTTGATGTTGTTAATTCTTTCCAAAAGGTTTGGTGGTAGATGCCAAGACTTGCTTTAATTCGTTCGCTCATTTGAGGATGGTTGGCAAGATTTAGTTGTTTTTTGTTGATGATACGGTTACAATAAAGTTGAAATAAACACGCGTTTGATGTAATAATAGAGAAGTCTAATGCGTCTATTTCAGTAGTTGCTCCAATTCCAGAATAATGCCATTGGTGCAAATAACCTTCGAGCAAAACAATTAATGAATCTTGTGAGTCGATTAATTTTAATTGTTCCAACATCTCAGGTAAAAACCGTAAACATAAATCCGCTGAAAGAATAGCTGTATCAGTTAATTCGCCCTCAAATGGAGGAAGTAAGTGAGTCAACTCTTCCGATTTGTGTTCTCTGTATAAAATCAATTGCGCGACTTTGTAAATGATTTCTGCTGACCAAAGTGCTGCGGTTGGATTGAAATCTGGCGATCTGAAAGGGTATTCGTTTTTTTCGAGTTGGTATTCGGTTTCAAGAAATGCTACAACTTTTTTTTTCTCATCGTCATTGAATGATGAAAATTGACCGTACAAAATGACAGCTTCGTTTTTTCGAAGTGTTTCAATCATTCTGAAGAAATAGAATTCGGTCATTTTGTTTGTTTTCTAAAAACACAAACTGTTGATCAACTAGATAATTTAAGGCAGTTTATGGTAGCGTAAAAGTAATCAATAGCTGACTTAGGTGCACTATTTTTTGTGACAAATTTAGCCTGTTTTTCAACTCAATTTAGAACACCACCAACTTCCCCAAAGTCACCAAACCCGTAAACAAAATCAATCCCAAAACGATGTACTTAAATCGTTCTTCTGAAATACGACCAAGGATGATTTTGCCCAAATAGGTTCCAATAATGCTCACGCCAAATAACAATGGGATGAGGTATAAATCGTGTTTGTGTAAATAACCATTCAAGCCATAGATAACGGATCTACTGACATCTATGCCTAAATCGATGATGGCAGAAGTAGCAATAAAAACATCGGTTCGCAGATTAAATGCAGCGAGTGCTAATCCTCGAATGGCGCCTCCAGTTCCTAATAATCCAGCGATGAGACCGGAAAACACACCACTTCCAATGGCATTTCCTGTTGTGGGTTGAAAAGCAAGTTGCTTGAAAATAAGCAGGGCTAAACTGATTCCTATTAAGAAGATAGCCAATAAAATTTCCAAGACAAATGAATCGACAAACTTACTGAGATAAGCACCAGCTACCACAAAAAGAAGGGCTGGAATTCCCATTGAAACAATGAGTTTTCGATCAAATCCTTTGCGAAAAAACGCAATTTTTGTGAGGTTACTAGAAACGTGAAACAAAGCTGTAATTCCCAATACGGAATGAAAATCTAAGAAATATCCAGCAATTGGCACAAAAAATAAAGAAGAACCAAAGCCACCAACGGTTCCAAGTATTTCTGCTAATAGTGCGAGGAGAAGAAATAAAATAAGCTGTTCCAATTGAAGTAAAGTTGTATTTCTAAATATACCTATTTGGATTCTATTTTGAAACCTAGAATCAGTATAAATTAGAAGCAAAGAAAAAGGGTTTAACTTAATCAATGATCAAGTTAAACCCTTTAAATAAGACCGTTTCAAAACCCTTTACTCTTCGTTACTTCAAAAATTCAACATCCTCATTTACAAGCGTAAACTGCGGTGTTAAATTTTATTCGTGCCTCGATTAATGAATTTTGCAACGGTCTTATTGTTTAAAAAGAATGAGTTATTGAAATGAATAACAAATTATTGAGCAGCAGCCCAAGCATTGTATTCTGCAATGACTTCAAGAATATTTAATGCTTTATATCCTTTTTCTTTGTTCGTTACTTTTGCTGCCATTTCAGCGTTATCAGAAATTAAATCTGGCATTTTTTTAGCAAATTGCAAACCCAACATGCCGAATTCAATTGGATCTTTTCCTCCTTTAGCAACAATACTCTTGGTTACAAAGCGACGTGTATCATAATCTTTCCATTCCTCATTAGACCCTTTTGTCATCATGGTGAAATTATCAACCGTCTCGTACCATTCATACTGACGAATTGCACCATCTTCAACCACAACATTGAAGTTGGCTTTTTTCAATAAACCTCCGCTGTAAGCAATGGATTCGTACAGTTTATCAGCAACTTTGTATCCTTTAATGTCATCAGGTTTGTACTTGCTCGTTGGTTTTTTGTCTGTTTCATTGAGGTAAAACTCGACCATGTTTTGGTTACTTGAACCAATACCAGCCGTTGCACAACGGTTATCAGCTTTGATAAAACCGATCAACGTATCGCCATTTAATTGAATGACGTAACCAGGGTATTTTTTACCTACTTGGTAAATTTCAGGACTCCAATCAAGTGCTGATGGCGTATTGCCTTGAGAATAAGTAGTTACTGCAAATAAGCAGAGTAGACTTGGTATGATTAATAGTTTCATAAAAATAATTTTGAGTGTTAAATTACAACTTTCCTTTCGATCAAACGAAAAGTAAAAAGTTATCTATTTGTTAATCTGACAGAAGGTTTACATCTAGATCATGCTTTTGTTCAATTGGTTCATATTTTTTCGTCAACTAAGCAGGGTTTTTCCGTTCTTTGTTCACTCATATAATTTCTGTGAATAAAATCGTTTTTGTCTTTTTATGGTTCTTAGCATTGACTGTTCATGCACAGGAAAATGGTGTGCAACCAAATGAATCATTCGAACAAACAATCGTATTTGAAGAAAATCCGCAACAACGATATGGTTTTGATGGTTTTGAATATGAAGCATGGATTGGTAATTATGAAAAGTGGTCAACTGATT
>JAYSRF010000157.1:0-9799 GCA_043721195.1 Fluviicola sp.
CCTTACTTTTCTTTTTCCGCAAAAGAAAAGTAAGCAAAAGAAAACTCGACGCTGTTTGTCCGTCAATGCGCTCCATTTGTGGAATTGCGACCGTTTCGGTGATCCCGAGGCGGGCTTCCTCACGGTTCCCGCATTACACTGCATTTCACTTTTTCCGTTCAAAAGGCGTCAACCTTCTAATTCAAATTTCGTGAAATCAGAAAAGAAGCCCACCACAAGTGATTCACTCCTATAAACAAACTCTTTACAACCTTTTAGCTAATAATAAATTTGTTTTCGGACAACAATGAATTCTAATTGTTTGTATAACATCTTTTTGTAGTTGGATGGAAAGTGATTGCTTCTGTCATTTTACTGTTTTGAAAATTAAAATATGAGTGTTTCAAAGCACAACTTGGAAGTTTATTCGACATAACGATATGTACATAACTCATTGATATTGCGTAAGCGGTTATAAAAGATATCTTGAATTTTTTCAGAAATCATTCTGAATTTATTTATTCTTCGTCGTAATTAGTTTCAGGCATCTCAACACCAACCGAAATGAAGAGTTTTTTCAATTCTTCAAATTGTTCAGATGATAGGTTAAATTCACGTTGATACAATTGGTATCCGATTTGATAAGCGACTGAAGATTCAAAACACAATTCTAAATAACTGATAATCTCACCATCTTGATTAAAAAACAATATCCCATGTCTTGGATCATAACACATTGCTCTGCTGTTTGTTAGAGGACAATTGATAATGTTGGTAAATTCATTCCATTTTGATGGTTCTAAATCAATGATGTAGTTGATGTGTGAAGTATCTATTCCTTGTTCTCTAATTACTGATTTTGCTCTAAAATAACCTGCATTTGAACTTGGGTATGGAATTAAACGAACGAGTGAAATGCGACTTACACTATCTCGAATCCAATTTTCTAATGGAAATTCGGATAATTCTTCTTGATCTGCTAAAGGATATAAATTTCTCTGGGCTTTAAGTGAAAGCTGAAAAAAACAACAAACAATAAAAGTGAAAATTTTCATCATAGATTCAATAGGTTAAAAATCGCTCAACAGATTTCATTTTATGTCGATTTCAATTTTAGTAATTCTTATCTATTTAGAGATGCAAAGGATTGATTTTTTCCACATTATTGTTACTTGGGCTTTCCCTTTTCGCTATGTTCAGTTGAGATGATTTCTTTTTGATCATTTTCAGTTGTTTCTAATGGATCAAGTTCTGGGGTAGCCATTATTCTCGACATAAACCGCATTGTTCCTGTCTTTTTCCAAATGTTGGTTGCCCAAATTATCCCAATAATTAGACCTAAAGTTGCAATTGAAATTCCGAAAACAAGTCTTGCTGTTGATGGATTTGATACACTATACTCAGTCCTATAAGAAGTGGTGATGCTACAATTTACAACCATCCAACTACTTCAGTAATAAATTCAATTAGTTTATTCATTTTGCATTACAATTGTTCTTCATTTTTGAATTTGATAAATGGTCAAGTGACAGCCAAGACAATTTTTGATTGCTTTAATTTTAGTTTAATTTTACTCTTATTACAAAGAATGCCGTGAGCACAATTACTAAAAAGAAGAAACCAATTATGCTGTTGTTGTCTTTTTTTCGAATGTCTGCGTAAGTCAATCGCTTAAAATTAAACGCAAGTCGAAGTCCGACACCCGTAAAGTAGAAGATTGGTCTAACTATTTTGTCCCAGATAACTTCAACAAAGATGTCATCAATTATTTCTTCGAACAAACTCAATTTTTGTCTGTATTGTCTGGGAATGTTGACAAGTATGTAGCTAATGACATTTTGCTAACGCTTGTTTAGTTGCTGTTTTTGCTCTTCAAGCAGTTTGCAAGTTCAATTTTCACTTCGTCAGGGAATCCGGAAAGTCCTGGAATGTCATTGTATTCTACAAAATACCTATTTCCGTTTTTTTCTTCTAAAATGTCAATAGCAACAATATCTGCTTTTAAATAGTTTTGTAATTTTTTGGTCTGTTCTATTAACGTTTCTTCTTGCTCAATAAGCATAAAGTCAGTTGTTTGAACATTGGCTTTCCAGAATTTCCCTTTTCTTGCCATTGCCCAAATTTTGTCGCCAACAGCTAAATAACGAATGTCTTTGTCATAATTGATAAAAGGTTCGATTGTGATATAGTCTTCTGAAATAAAAAGCAAGTCTTTAATGTCTTGCCATTTTTCTTCACTGTCAACCAGTACTTTTCCAAAACCTCCGTGATAATTCCCTGCTTTTATTACAAAAGGGAATTGTATTTCAATATTTTTCAGTTGCGTAGAAGTTGTTGCCACATTAAATGGAATTACTGGAAGATGACATTCTTTCAAAACATTCAGCATCGTTAGTCTATCGAAACCTTTGGTTAAAACAGCTGTTGAATTTACACAATGAATTCCAGAAAGTTGAATGATATCAAGTGCTGTTTTGTGCTTTGCATTCGGTCTGATCGCACCAACTCTCCACAAGATTTTGTCAGGTTTGCAAACTCCATTTTGGTCAATAGCAAAAAGTTGATTGTCTTTGAGTAACCATTCTGTTGATTGAATTTTCTTTTGTTCAACTTTGAAGTCAGGTAAAAATTCCTGCCAATAGGTTTCTCCGTTTATTACTAAAATTGTTTCCATAGTTTGTTATCGTAGCCTATCAAGTTAAAATGGCTTTACAGAATTAAAAGTCTATCAACCAAGTTCGTTAGGAATCGTTTTGGCTGATTTTGATCTAGTAAATTGAAAATTCCGAAACACTATTAAAAAGCAATCGGCCAAGACCAACTAACAAAAATGCCTTCACGTACGGGACTTTTTTTTCTCGTTGGCTAACTATATATGCGGCGTTTTTATAATTGATTCAGTAATCGTTGTTTTTGTTCTTCAAAATCTTTATCAGTAATTATATTTTTCTTATTTAATTCTGAAAGCTTTTCAATTGTTTCAAAAATTTTCTCTTGGTTGTTTTGGATTGGCTCTTTTTCCATTTCAGCAGCCACTTTCTTTCCTTTAATAATCTCCGTATTAAATATTTCTTTGGCTTTATTAATGTCCATATCCTCAAAAGTACCTCCATTAGAAAAATGCCAAATAAAGGTTTTACCAAGCGCATAAGTGGTTGCAGCTGCAACTGCGGCTCCGGTTAATTCACCAATTAACGTACCAATACCTGGAATTACTTTAATCGCACTTGACCCAATTCTCGCAATAATTGTTCCTCCGATTGCACTTATTAGTTTTTTACCTGTATTTTCAGAATAATCAACTTCATACACGATTGCAATTTGCTTAATCATATCCATGTGAATGGCAGTTACTGCAACTAAATCAGCAATTGGAATAGGAATTAAACCCGCCGCAGTGGCGAAGCCAGTTTGTTCTAATACAATTGTATTCGCAGCATTTAGTTTCTCTTGGTCTGTCATGGTTATTTTAGATTAATAAGTATAAAATTGTTTTAGATGTATTAAAGTTACGCAAAGCTTCCTTAAAATTAACACAAAGGTTTTGAATCAGGCGCTCGACTCTCCGTTTAAAATAAATCGTTGCTCTTGCTTTCGCATAGCTTTAGCGAAGCAAAGTCGAAGTTAAAATTTTTTTTCAGTATGACTAAAAACCCGTATTTAGTTTCTATACAAACAGTTTTTGATAACTATAAGCGTTCCATTTTCAATAAGGATGGCTTTAAAACCATGGCTAATAGTTTGATGGCTCCAATAAACAAATCGATTAATCGAACCTCATTGTCAACAGAAAATGCATGATCTGAATGGAGAAATCCTTATGTTTTCGATCTTTGCCATATATAAATTTCATACGTTAGATCTCATTTATGACAAAAAAACTCCTTCTATGACAAATTTCAGTGAAGTCAAAATGAATATGGCTAAATTTGATAAGTATGTCAAAAATCAAAGTCATTATCATTGAAGATGAGTTTTTCGTTGCAAACCAATTGAGCGATTACATTTCCGAATTGGGTTTTTCAGTTGTGGGCATTTTTCATAGTGGCGAATATTTTCTGGAAGAAACGGACTGGAATTTTGATGTGGCAGTTGTCGATATATTTCTTTCTGAATCTCTAACAGGACTTGATATTGGTGAAAAGTTGAAAGAGCGAAAAATTCCTTTTTTGTTTTTAACAGCGAATCAAGAT
This sequence comes from Fluviicola sp., assembly GCA_043721195.1. GTDB lineage: Bacteria > Bacteroidota > Bacteroidia > Flavobacteriales_D > Crocinitomicaceae > Fluviicola. Next base: position 4,173 of record JAYSRF010000157.1, read on the forward strand.
GAGCAAACCTTAATGGCAGCAGCCAGATTACGACCAGAAGCTTACATTACTAAACCATTTCAAAAGTTTGATGTTTCAGCTGCACTTGAAATGATCCGTTTGAAGCAGGCCAAAAAAATGGTGATCCGCACCGCACATGGTCAGGAAGAAATCAACCCAAATGACATCTACTACATCAAAGGAGACGCTGGATATTGCGAAATTTATCACAAATCGGGGCGTATCGTTCAGCGAAAATTATTGAAAGAATACGCGGAAGAATTAAATGATGATTTTGTACGAGTGCACCGATCGTATGTAGTTAATCGACATTTTATTTCTTCAAGAACAGCGGCTGACGTCACAATAAACGGCGAGAAAATTCCCATTTCAAGAAGTTACAAAAACGACTTGTAGAATCATCATCTTATCGTTTCACCGTAAAATCAAAAGAATAGGCACCATTGACTGGAGAGAACTGAAAGTTTTTCCCTCCAACTCGAGTAGACAAATTGCGAATAAGCGTACTTCCCATTCCTTCCTTAAAATCAACTGCTCTCACAGAATTGTCCGAATAATAAAAAGTATAACCTGCAGCCGTTTCAGTGATATACAATCGAATTTGTCCCATTGTTTCAGGACTGTGTTCCAAGGTATTCGAGAGCATTTCATTGAAAATTAAGCCAAAATAAACAATACGTTCACTTCTTATGGCTACCTCACCTGGTTGAAAGTCAATGTAAAAAGCCTCTGGTGACATGTTTTGATACAGTTTTATGATTTCGTTAAAATAGGTTGATACTAGGATAAATTCGTTGTGTATATTGACATAAAGATGTTTATGCAATGCACTGATAGCATTAATTTTACTTGAAAATGAATTCAAAACCTTTGTATTAGACGAATCCAGTCCTTTACTTGTATATTGCATCATGGCCGTAACCATTTGAAGGTTGTTCTTAATACGATGATTACTTTCAATTACAACGAGTTGATAACGTTCGTTGGCGAGATTTAACGCTTCATTGATCACATTAATGCGTTGCTTTAATCGCCATTCTCGAATAAATAAAAGCACAATACCAAGTCCAATAACCAAAGCCACGCTTAAGTAAATAATCAGCCGTTTCCGGTTTTCATTGGAAGCAATCAGTTCTTTTGCCTTCAATTTTCTTTTCGAACGTTCAGATAAAAATGCTCGCTGTAATTTGTCATGCTCGTATATTTCGCGCAAGGCCAGCATTTTGTCTGAATTGGTTTTGACTGAATTGGAGTAGGCATTCGAGTTGAGCATCAATTCATAGCGAAGTGCTCCAATACTATCTCCTTTAACACTTGCCGAAATACGTAAACTATTGTATGCAATCAAATTAATGGCGTACCAATCTTTTCCTGCTATAAGCGTTTCCAGTTGTCTCTTTAATGGATCAATTGCGTTGAAATTTCTTGCGCAACTTTCAAGTTCTAGCAGGTTACTCAAAGGAGTAACTAGATTCTTCTTTTCGCCTAGTTGGTTGAAAATTCGGCAAGATACAGTGTAGTGGTTACGCGCTTCTTGTGTAAATCCCTTCCTGAATTTGTAAAGGCCAACTTCATTGTTCAATGAGGCAATTTCGGATTGAAATTTGGTTGGACGTAAGTTCGCAAGCGCAAGTGCGGAATCGATGTAAATAATCACGCTATCCGCTTTCGTGGTTTTCCCAAATGAACCGTATTCTTGATGAACAGCAGCTAATCTGCCTAGGTGTTTAATTCGCCAAATAAGATCGCAAGATTTAACTGTTTTTTGATCTGCACTCCATAAGGTTTCTAGGGCATGTTGATAGTCTTGTGTGGAGCGCAATAACTCTCCTTTTACCACAATTACACGGATGACCTCATTACTTGTTTTTGCACGTTGTTGTGCTTTTTCTAGATAAAGTAACGCCTCAGCAACCAGATTCGCACTACTGAATTTCGATACGTTTTTCATGCATGATTCATAAGATTCTAGGGAAGCTTCAGACGATTGCCCATGAGCAGATGTGTTCACCGAACCGAAGAAAAGGAACAACAACCAACCAAGAGAATAAATCGAAAAATTGGACATGAATCAAAAATCACAAGTCTACAAATATAAGCAGGAAGGACATAGGATAGGCATTGCCTCTGATTCGTTTATGACATAAATCTGTCGTAAATGACATAAACCGATTTTTTTAGTTGATACAGGCTAATTTCGTTTGAAATGATTACATCTAACGAGATGCAAACAACTAATTGTGGTGCACTATTGCATCACGTTCGCAAGAATACATAGTCTTAAAAAACAATGAATCATTGAATTATTCGAACAACAACTAAAAGCAGAATAGTATGAAAAAAAAGACACTCTTAACAGTATCACTAATTTTTCTATTGCTACCGAGTCTCGTGGCACAAACAGCTACAGCTCCAGGAGTCGGTGATGGAACAGTGGGAAATCCATACCAAATTAACTCACTCGATAACCTGTATTGGATCTCTCAAAACATAGCGGAGTGGGACAAACATTACATCCAAACGGATGATATCTACGCCAATGAAACCAACACATGGGATGTTGGAGATCATGACCTGAATGCTGGAACACCAGATGAGGCAATGGGATTTTCCAGCATTGGTTATTTTGGGAATCCATTCACTGGAACATACAATGGCCAGATGCATCAAATTAATGGTTTATATATCAATCGTTTAACTGCGGATGATGTTGGGCTTTTTGGTTTGACTACGAATGCGCGCATTGACAGTCTGCAACTATATGTCAACATCACTGGCGGTGCAAGTGTTGGTGGTTTGGTTGGGAATTGCTATACTGGAACAACAATCACTTGCTGTTTTGTTGGAGGAATCGTTACGGGAGTTTCAAACTATGTAGGTGGGTTGATTGGTCGTAATTTCGGTGTTTTAATTAGTCAATGTTATAACTCAGCAACCATTCATGGTGACGGAAGTGTTGGTGGACTCATAGGTGGGGCGCTACAAGGAGAAGTAAGTAATTGCTATAGCGTTGGCTCAGTTTATGGGACTGGTTCAGGTATTGGCGGATTTATCGGAAATAACAATGCACTGTCTACTGTAAGTAATTCTTTTTGTTCGGTGGTACCAGTTTCAGGAGGTACAGATGTTGGAGGTTTTATGGGCTTGAATACTGGAACGGTAAGCAATTGTTTTTGGGATACGTATTGGGGACAACCTACCAGTGCTGGTGGCTCGCCAAGAGATCACGTAGAAATGAAAACAATTTCCACTTATACAGACTCCACATGGGATTTTGCCTACGAAACCATTAATGGTACGAATGATTACTGGCTTATCCCTTGTGGAGGAGACAATTACCCACGATTAACGTGGCAAGACAACTCCATTTTTGCGGCTACTGGAACAGATACAAGAACTGAATGCAGTTCAATTGTTTGGATAGATGGGAATACCTATTCAACAGATAACAATACAGCTACGTTCACCCTTGTTAATAGTTCAGTTAACGGCTGTGATTCAATCGTAACACTTAATTTAACCATGATTAGTCCGCCAGATATTGCCACAACAACGAGTGGAATAACGATTACGGCGACGAACGCATTTGCAAGCTACAAATGGTTAGATTGTGGGAATAACTATGCAGTAATTGCAGGAGAGACAGGACAATCGTTTACCGCAACGGCAAATGGAAACTATGCTGTTCAAGTAACGGAGAATAACTGTGTGGATACATCGTTTTGTGTTGCTATTACTACGGTAGCTATTCAGGAAACTGCTGTTGGTGCGAACTTTACTGTTTATCCAAATCCAACCAATGGAGACTTTTCAATAGATCTTGGTTCGGAAATGAATTCAGTTCTTGTTTCAATTGTTGATATCAGAGGGGAATTCATCCAATCGCAAACCTACACGCAAGCACAATTACTCAAGTTTACGCTAGTAGAACCTGCCGGAATTTTCATTCTTTCTATTCAGACAGGTGATTACAACTCAGTTATTCGTTTAGTAAAAAACTGAGTTTGATGTTAAAAAAAGGGGGAGTAGCTACAATGAATAATCCCCCTCAAAACCATTTAAGCTTATTAAAACGCAGTAAAGAATACGATTATGAAAAAAACAGTACTTCTCCTTGTTGTTCTAGCAACATGCTTATTTAGCACTTTTGGACAAGCTCCCGAAGGAATTAACTACCAGGCAGTGGTTCGTGATGCTAGCAATAACATCTTAACCAACCAAGCGGTTGGCATTCGGATGACCATTCAACAAGGTTCTATTGGTGGAACATCAATTTATACGGAAACATTCGCATCAACGACAAATGCGTATGGATTGATTAATCTTATTATCGGATCAGGAGTAACATCGGATAATTTCACAACCATTGATTGGGCCAACGGACCCTTCTACATGGAAACGGCAATCGATGTAACTGGCGGAGCCAATTATTCGGTGATGGGAACTAGCCAACTCATGAGCGTGCCTTATGCATTACATGCTAAAACCGCAGAATCGTTATCAAATTCCTGCGAACTCTCCATCGGCGATACCTTTCAAGGTGGTATTATCTTTTACCTGGATCCGTCCGGATGCCATGGATTAATCTGTGCACCAAGTGATCAAAGTACTGAAGAGAATTGGTGGAATGATACCTATATTGATACGAGGGCGTATGGAAGCGGAGCATTTGAAGGGAAATACAACACAGGTATGATTTATGCGATTCAAGGAGGAACTGGAAATGCGATTGCTCTTTGCGTGAACTATACGGGTGGTGGTTATACAGATTGGTATTTGCCATCTATTCATGAATTGAATTTAATGAATTTGAATATTGGACAGTTAAATTCGTTGAGTTTAGGAAATGTGGGCGGCTTTGGTGATTATGGTTACTGGAGTTCCACCGAGATCCAAATTTACACAGCATGGGTACAGTATTTTTCTGACGGTTTCCAAGGTGACTACAACAAAAACAACTCATACGCTGTTCGGGCTATTCGGGCTTTTTAACGGATGATATTGCACCTCTCAATAACTGATGAGTGCATGATTTTCCTGGTTTGTGTTCCATTTATGACAGATTTGTGTTGAACATGACATAAACCGATTTTCTTAGTTGAATCAAGCTAATTTTGAGTTAAACGAATAATAAATCTAATGCAAAGAAACACACTCTTGCTATTATCCTTAATAGCTACGTTAGGTACATCAGCGCAGGAAGTTGTATCAACGCAAGGAAATTCTTACTCCAATGCAACTGGCAGTATAGACTTTACTTTAGGCGAAGTGGTGATCCAAACAGGAACGGATGGAACCACTACGATTACCCAAGGTTTTCATCAAACGAATTGGAACTTTGTAGGAGTGGAGGATTATGCTCCTAATTATGAAGTCACCCTTTTCCCCAATCCAATGGAAGATGTATTGACTATTCAAGCAACTACTTTCGAACGTGTGACCTACTCATTGTATGATGCGCAAGGGAAATTGGTGTTGCAGGATGAACTTTCCTCAGAACAAACACCCATTCAAGTCAGTCATTTGGCTCCAGGAAGCTATTCCTTAACCTTGAACAATGACACACAAAATCTAAAGACGTTTAAATTAATTAAAACCAATTAACCATGAAGAAATTAATAGGCTCA
>JAYSRF010000158.1:0-9790 GCA_043721195.1 Fluviicola sp.
TCAATCAACGTACCACCCAATTGAATCGCATCAGCTACAGCGTCAACATTTAAACCATTGTTAGCAACAGCAGTTACAGTTGTACTTCCCAATGAACCTCCGCCAGATAAACCATCGCCAGCAAGTACATCCGTAATATCACCATTCGGCACAGAAACACTATTTCCACCAGATATGGTCAATGTTGAAGTTCCAGGTACATAGGTTAATGTTTGACTATCAGTATTGATTGCAGCTAAATTAACGGTGTTTCCACTTGATATAGTAAGATTCGATCCCACAAGAGAAAGCGCTTGCAATTCGTTGGTAGGATTTGCATCCGCGTCATTCACATTATCAATCGCATAAGCTCCTAAATAAACTGTTCCACCATTACTCAAATACAACGTATCGTTACTAAAACTAATGGCTTGTAACTCGTTCGTTGGATTCGCATCTGCATCGTCAACGTTATCAATGGCATAATCACCTAAATAAACAGCACCTCCATTACTCAAATACAAGGTATCATTACTGAAACTAATTGCTTGAATTTCATTGGTTGGATTTGCATCTGCATCTTCAACATTGTCAATGGCATATGCTCCAAGGTAAACAGCGCCACCATTGCTCAAATACAAAGTATCATTACTCATACTGAGAGCCTGAATTTCATTCGTTGGATTCGCATCGGCATCATCTACTTGATCGTTCAAGATATTATCTGCCGTTTTCGCATGTAAAGCATAAGGAACACTCATCAATTGACTTGTACCCATCACAACATAAGACGTTCCTCCTGTAACATCCACAGCGGTTTCAATGAAATAAGGACCTACCGACCAATCAATGGAAGCAAAAACACCACTCAGAACCGTTCCTGACCCAATTTCCAAATTAACCAAACCATACGCATTTGTTGTATTGCTAAATGTTTCGGAATAAACAGTTGTTCCACCAATAGAACCTTGTTGGATTGTCATGCGCATTCCAACTGCTTGATTGGCAAGAATGGCATTCCCTGAGTTTCGAACAACTGCTTGGTATTTGAAACCTTCTGGTGCTTGCGAAAATGAAACAAGCGTAATTGCGAAAGACGCGAATAGCGTCAATATAATTTTATTCATGTGTATGATTATTTTAAAGTGATTTGATCAGTTTAACTGTTTTCAATAATTGATTTTCATTTTGAAGTACAAGCGAGTAATTCCCTGTAGCAAGGTGACTTACTGGAATAGATGTCAACTCAGCTGTCAATTTATCTTGGGAAACAATCTTCCCGTTTGCATCATAAAGCATGTAGGAAACATTTTCAAACGCTACTGCTTTGATCGTTAAAAGTGTTGAAGCAGGATTGGGAAAAACACTGACTTCAAAAGTCGGTGCATGATCTTCTAAACCTACAAATTTCCAGTTTGTTTGATGAAAACCTTGGGTTAAATCATTGGAGGCATTCGAAACGGTATTGATCACCACTTCACCAATTGTGAAATCGATGTTAGCACTTGAATTGGAATACGAATCACCTTGAGTAGAAATAACTTCCTGAGCCGTTGCAGTCAATAGTAGAAAAAATGAAAAGAATAAAAGCGTATACTTTTTTGTCATGTAGCACGTATTAGTAAAGGCTAATATAATCATTTTTAAGAATTTGGAAGGAATAAAAATTAGTTTTGGTGTAACTCATTCTAAACCTGACGCTTAAAAATTAGTTGATTTTATCGAAAGAATAAGACGGTTTCAACCCCCTTTCCTCCGCATTGCTTAAAAAATTCAATAGCCTCATTTATAAGCGTAAACTGCAGAGTTAAATTTTAATCGCGCCTCGATTGATGAATTTTGCAACGGTCTTAGTATGTTTACTTTTAAAATAGCTTCATTCGTCGGTTTCAACACATTACGACGATTGAACTTACACAGAAATAGTATGAAGATATTCGCCCACTTACTACTTGCGATTGTACTTGTTTTTGCTGCTAGTTGTTCATCCAATGAATCAGTTAGCAAGCCAAAGACAAACGAATTGAACGTTCCCTCAAAAGGAATGGAATTTAAACTCTTTCAGCGTGGTGAGATAGAAATTCCAAGTGATTCAAATAATGTGTTTTGTGCAATTGACGATATTACAAAAGGACAGTGTATTTTGACCGTGAGAGCGAAAAACAAAATCGTTCTTGAACAATCCATTCATGAAGAACAAATCATTGATTTTCAATTCGGATCAGCAAGTTACAGTATCGAATGTACCACGTTGTTCAATCGATTAATCGGTCAAGATTATGCCTACTTTCTATTGACACGTAATTCAAATGACAAAAAAGTCGCATCATCGACGATTGAAACTGAAAAAATCGAGCAATTTATCACCAAAATAGAACAATCAGGCATTGTTTTTATGCGCAATGAGACAGCATACACTTCGAAAGAAGCTGCTGATCATTTACGCTCAAAATGGGAACGATCCAATGGAGAAATAGTGACCTTGAACGATTTTATCACACAACTCGCTACAAAATCTTCCGTATCTGGAAATCCTTATCAAGTGAAATTGCCAGACGGATCAATTGTGAACGCAACTGATTGGTACAAAGAACAACACTTTTACGAATGAGAAAACGGATTATCATTCTTTTATTAACCGCTTATTCTCCGCTATTTGGTCAAAAAATCCAGTATGATAATCAGCAATTTGAATTGGTTGAAATTAGGAATTCTACCTTCCTTTTGCATGCGCAAAAATGGATCAATAGCAGTTTTGAGGAACAATTAGTGCAATTTGTTTCAGCAGATCGTTTGTCCATTTATCAGTTTGAAACAACAGATAATAGTTATCAATTACAAGAAATAAAAAATGAATCCACTGTACAACTCACCTTCTCGCCTTTTGATCATTTTCAAGTAATGATATCGGATTACTTTTTTGTCTATACCGAAGAAAAAGGTTGGTTGAGGAATGCTTTTTGTAGTGATTCTGTTCAATTTTCTGCAGATGGATTAACAGCAGTTGTCATTGAAAATAGAGCTGAAAATGGTCGACGCGTTTTCAACTTAGAAGATGTTTCTTCCATACAATTAGTGCGTGATTCGAAAACAAAAGAAATCGTTGCCTTTTGTCTGGTTTTAGTGAACAATTACAAATTATTACCTCCTGTTTGGATTCTCAAAAATGATCTATACAATTTGTTCAACTTGAATTCGTTTGAGTAATGTCTAAGATTAATTAGCAAACTAAAACAGATTGTTTAATTTTAGCTAATTGAAATATTTCCATGACCAAAAAAGAAAAAGCCCAATACGTTATTGATGAATTGGAAAAACTCTATCCTGAAACACCTGTTCCATTAGATCATTGGGATCCATACACCTTATTGATTGCGGTTTTATTGTCAGCTCAATGTACAGATGTCCGAGTCAATACCATCACTCCTATTCTTTTCAAACGCGCTTCGCGACCACAAGACATGATCAAACTTTCAGTGGAAGAAATCAGAGATATTATCAGACCTTGCGGATTATCACCACGTAAATCACAAGCCATTTACGATCTTTCACACATGATTTTGGATTTACATAACGGCGAAGTTCCACAAAGTTTTGAGGAATTGGAAGCGATGCCCGGTGTTGGTCATAAAACAGCATCCGTTGTGATGTCTCAAGCATTTGGTGTTCCAGCATTTCCAGTCGATACGCACATTCATCGTTTAATGATTCGTTGGGGATTAACTGATGGAAAAAACGTAGAAGTAACTGAGCGCGATGCAAAGAAAATCTTCCCAGAAGATTTGTGGAACAAACTACACCTACAGATTATTTTCTATGGCAGAAGTCATTCTCCAGCACGTGGTTCAAAGTACGATGTGGATTACATTACCGCTAAGATTGGAACAGATAAAGCAAAACAGGAATTGAAAAAGTAACTAAATTTACAATCGAATTTGAATTATTGCTGCTGATTTACCCAACATTGACATTAAACAAGTACCCAACTAGTGCAGTCAATCCCATTGCAATTGTTCCCCAAAAGGTAACGCGGATAATGGCTTTAATAGTGCTTGAACCACCCGTTTTAGCAGCTAATGTTCCCAAAATAATAAGGAATAAAATCGCGAAAATATACAACGAATATTCGATTCCTTTTATAGGCATGAATAGTGTAACAATCAACGGCAATACACCACCTAGTGTAAATGCAGCACCAGAAGCCAACGCTGCCTGCATCGGTTTCGCTTGATTCATTTCATTGATTCCCAATTCATCTCTCACATGCGCTCCTAATGCATCGTGAGCGGTTAATTCTTCAGCAACAATTAAAGCGGTTTCTTTTTTTAACCCTCTCTTTTCATAAATTTCCGCCAATCGTACTAATTCAACTTCGGGCATTTCAAGCAATTCTTGTTTTTCGCGTTCAATGTCCGCTTTTTCAACATCTGTTTGAGAACTTACAGAAACATATTCGCCAGCCGCCATGGATAAAGCACCTGCCACTAATCCAGCTAATGTTGCCAACACAAGTGGTTCTCGAACATCACTTGCTGCTGCAACCCCAATTGCAATACTTGCTGTTGATAGAATTCCATCATTTGCACCAAGGACGGCAGCTCTTAACCAATTACTTCGATGGATATAATGGTTATCTAAATAATTATCGATTTCTTCTGCCATGGAGCCTTGTTTTTACAAATGGATACTAAAGTCACTATGCCTACAATAAACAACAACCTCTATCGAGTCGAAGTTAAACAAATTCCATGGGGAAACCCAGATTAATTACTACTAGTGAACGGATGAAAAGCTAAACAATTCTTGGGCACAGATTCAGACTCCCAAAAAGGCATTCATTGATTCAATTTATTTTTAAGTAATCGAATGGAAAAACTCCAAACGACCAACGCCAATCCAATTCCCGCTGCTAAATCAATAAACACATGTCGTCTTACTTGGATAATGGCGTAATACATCGCGATGGTTAAAAATAAGTAGCTGAAACTCCGGATTTTTTTTGCGTTATCCCAAAGTGCAACCGTGGAAATGGTGATCAACGAAGCGTGCATTGATGGAAAACAGTTGTGAGGTGTGTCGTTTGTACTTACAAAATTCAAGCAATAGGAGCTGATTCCGTTCACTTCAAATTCAGGATAATGAAGGCTACTCGGAAATGAAATAAAGAGGATTCCACTGATGAAGGAAGTAAGGATAAAAGCCAGACTCATTGTTCTCACTTTTGTTTCGCTTGATGTGATGAACGCAAATGGGATATAAACGTAAAACAGCAAATACAACCAAATTCCAGATGGACTGAAAGGTATTAGTGTGTCAACCCACGATTCAGGTACAATCCAACTATTGCTGGTAAAAAAACTGGAACCAAAGTAGATTAGTCCAGCAGACAACCAGCTCATAAACAAATAAAATAAACGCGTTTTTAACAGCATCTGCAGTATTTAATGGATCAAGTGAATGAAGCCTAAAGATGCAAAATTAATGTACATTTATAGTTACCGTTCTCTTTTGATGTATAAGACGGAAACTTTACGCATACATGTTGCTACCAATCATACAAAAATCAATGGATTTATGAACTTCCCACTTGTGCAAAATGAAGTGCTTGTTTTTTATGGAAAGTTGAATGATTTTGACGCGCTGAATTGCAGATCGCTTCTTTCAAACCAAGAACGTTTTCGAGCTACGCAATTTCAACTAGATAAAGATAAAAGCAACTTCATCATTTCAAAAGCAATCTTAAAAAGTCTGCTCGCTTATTTTTCAAACAAGAGCGAAATGAAAATCGATTTTAGGTATGGTAAAAACGGTAAACCCTATCTCTCGGACAACTCCAATGTGCAGTTTAATTGTTCTCATTCAGAAAGTGCAGTAGTGATTGCAATAGCTCTCGGTATGGAAATCGGTATTGATCTAGAACAGTTATCACGGAAAGTAAACCGTGCAAGATTGGCATCCTTCTTATTTACACCGACTGAATTAATTGCTTACCATCAGTTGGAAGAAATGCATCAACAACAATTCTTTATGGATCTTTGGACAAAAAAAGAAGCCATTCTAAAAGCTACTGGTGAAGGCTTAACGCGACCAATGAACACGCTAACTGTAGCACTGAATGAAGAAAAAAAACTCACCCTTGAAATGACTGGTGAAAGCTCTGAAAATAACACCGATTGGTTCTTGGAAAGTTACACTTTAATGGAGGATTACACAGGAACTCTTGCCGTAAAAGGTAACGTAAATCGTGTGCAGTATATTCCGATCAATGAAGCTGATTTATTCACCAACAAAAGCTTTTAAATGGTATCAATTATCACTGAAATTGAAAAACGAACACTGGAGCACCCCAATAAACGGTTGTTCGCTTTTCTCGATATCAAAGGAAACATCCTCGAAACCTATACCTATGCTGAATTTGAGCAAAGCACCATAAATTGTGCAACTCAACTTCTTGCAAACAATGATTTCTCACATGGAGATCGTATACTATTAGCCTTTCCTCCAGGACTAGACATGATCAAAGCATTTTTTGCATGTGTGCGATTGGGGTTGATTCCAGTACCTGTTTATCCTCCAGCTGCTCATGGATTCGAAGCATCTGTCCAAAAAATGAATTTCATTGCAAACGATTGCGGTGCGAAAGCCGTTCTGACAGACAGTTCTTGTTTGTGGTCGTATAAAGTCAATGTATCCCGCACCAAATCGTATGTGTCGGATTTAAAATGGATTGCACTCGATGATGAAGTCGATTCTGAATCAATTTTACCGCGAATTGAGAACCAAGAATTGCTGTTTATCCAATATACTTCTGGTTCAACGAACGATCCAAAAGGTGTAATGGTCACACATGCCAATATCATTCAGAATTGCGCCAATGTAGTTGATCACATGCCCATTGGAATTTCCTGGTTGCCACAATACCATGACATGGGACTGATCGGTTATTACCTTTTTTTCGCATTGAAAGGTGGAACGACTTATGGTTTTTCAGCAACTGATTTTATGCAACGACCTGCACTTTGGTTGGAAGCAATTACCAAATTCAAAGCCACTGCTTCGTCTGCGCCCAATTTTGCGTACGACTATTGTTTGATGCCCGGTAAAATCCCTGATGAGACGCTGGAAACGCTTGATCTAAGTTCACTCAGTTTCTTGATGACTGCATCTGAACCCATTCAACCAGCTATTTACAAGGCATTTCTGGAGAAATTCAAACCGGTTGGATTGAAGGAGGAAAGTTTTTTTGGTGCTTATGGATTGGCTGAATTTACACTTGCTGTTACCAATCATGGACGAACAACGACTCTTTTCGATGCCGATCAATTAAAGCTAGGAAAAGCAATTCCCGTGAACCATTTGACTAAGAATCCAACTAGTCAAGAACTCATGAGTTGCGGTAAGGCACTGTTTGAAACAACGATTAAAATTGTAAATCTCCAAACTGGAACCCCCACTATTGCTGAAGATGAAATCGGTGAAATTTGGTTGGATGGCTCAAGTAAATGTTTGGGCTACTGGAAACGACCAGAATTGACGAAAGAAGTATTTGAAGCAAATCTAACGGGAGAAAACAATGCGAATCAATGGTTAAGAACAGGCGATTTAGGTTTCATTCATGCAGATGAACTCTATGTGTGTGGTCGCATAAAAGACCTCATCATTTTACGTGGTCTCAACTATTATCCCCAAGATATCGAAAACGTGATCGAAAAAGATCAATTGGTCAGAAATGGTTGTGTTGTGGCATTTACTGTTGACAAATGCGGTGAAGAAGCACTCATCGTTCTTGTCGGATTAAAAAGCGTATCCAAAATTCCAGTAGCGAAAACCATTCAGACAGCTGTAAATCAATATTTAGGTATTAGCATTTCCGAAATTGTGTTTGTACCAGCTAGAACTATTTCTAAAACAAGTTCTGGAAAGTTAAAACGCTATGATAATAAGAAAAAGTACCTCGAAAAGGAACTGCAAGTAATTGATCACATTATTCTAAATCAAGTTCAACAAGGAGATGAAGGTGAACCATCTATTTTAGAAAATGATTCTAGCTCCACCCTACTTGACTACCAAATCCTATTGCGGAACTACAAACTTACGGGATTGGAAAGTGCTGTTTTAGGAGATGCGGGACTCGATTCGATGAAACTAGCCGAATTCGGGCATGATCTGAAAGCGCATCTAGCGTTAAAAGGATTCGATGATTTATCACAAGAAGTCGACCTAAAATTACTGCAACGCATAGCGGTATCGGAATTATACGCGATTCTAAAAGAGCTAGATGCGGCATCTCATTTTGCGCGGTTTAAATTCAGAAAGTCATTCTCCAAAATTCGTTCTGAATATGAGCAATCTGAAATCGCCTTAATGGTGAAAGATGCTTCCGTGCCGAGTAAGCTAGAAAACAGGAATCAATTGCCCGAAAAACAGACTAAAACGGGTGCCATTTTACTCACAGGTGGTACTGGCTTTTTTGGTCCATTCTTACTCAAAAGTTTGTTGGAACAAACAACGGATGACATTTATGTGATTGTGCGTGCAGATTCAAATGAAAGCGGAATGGATCGACTGCGTGAAGCTTTTCTAACCATCAACCCCACCAAGGAAGCAATTACTGATTTTGAAAACAGGATTCAACCGATTTGTGGCGATCTTTCAAAAACAAAATTAGGAATCAACAATGAAGATTGGGATTTTTTAAGCCAAACAATTCATACCATCTATCACAACGGTGCGTATGTCAATTATATGATGGATTACGAATCCATGCGACAAATCAACGTGGGCGGCACAAATGCTGTCATTGAACTAGCGATCACTACACGAGCAAAACAAGTGAATTACATTTCTACGACCTTTATTTTTGGCTGGTCGAATAAAGAAATATTGTTTGAAAGTGATTCCAATGAAGCGATGCAATTACTCGATTTTGGCTACAGTCAGAGTAAATGGGTGGCAGATCAAGTCATGCTCAAAGCAATGAAAAATGGACTTCAAGCGCGCATTTTCAGACCAGCATTGATTGCACCTTCTACAAACGGAGACGGTTATAACTTTGATATTTCCATCCGATTGCTAGCCTTTATGCTCAAATACGGAATTGGAACAAGTGCACAAAATCAAGTCAGTTTTACACCAGCCGATAGTGGAGCCAACAATATTGTGGCCATTGCGAATATTGATTCCTCCATCGGTCATACCTTTCACGTTACAAGAGATCAGTTTTCGACCATGCAAGACGTTACAGACAAACTAGCAGAATTGGCTGGAAAATCATTCCAGAATTTTGATTTAAAAACGTTTGTCCCTGAAGTAGTGTCTAGGTGTAAAAAACACGATCTACTGTTTCCATTGCTCAACTTCTTGGTGCGATCGGTCGATAACATCAGTGCGATGGAATTTAAACGCTATGACAACAGTAATTACCGAAAGTTTCGTAGCTTGTCTCCTTGGGGGAAAGAAGATCAATCGTTAGATGAGGTAGTGAAAGGAATTTACCTTTTTATGAAAAACAACCATGAAATACGAGATAGTTTGGAGACAACATCAGTTACAAACAAGGAAATTCAACCAAAAATGACTGAATAAGATGGAAACCGAAAGCAAAAAAACAATGAAAGTTCCTATTATAGAATCGTTTTTAGATACACGGGAAATGGTGAAAAATCCTGTTTTGGTGTTTGAACGCTACCGTGAAAAATTGGGGCCAACCTTTGAATTTAGATTCGGAGGAATGAAAAAAACAATTGTTACGGCTGATCCTGATTTTTTAAAATATGTACTAAAAGACAACAATGACAACTACTACAAATCG
>JAYSRF010000159.1:0-30462 GCA_043721195.1 Fluviicola sp.
GAACTTGACCAATACTCGCCGCATGAATGGCATTTCTGGAAAAATCATCAAATAAATCCAATGGTTTTTGTCCGAAATACTGTTGAAACGTTTTTAAAATTAACGGATAGGAGAGTGGCGGTGCGCTGTATTGTGCCAATGCAAATTGATCTTGATAGGCCTGTGGAAGAATTCCATTGTCCATACTCATCATTTGAGCAACTTTTAATGCACTTCCTTTCATTTTACTCAATGACGAGTAAATGTCTGTTGCATTGTCATGATGTAATTGATCCTTGGTTAAACTCGGCTGAACTGTCTTTTTTGCATAATATTTCAGGTAATTCCCACCAACTTTCGCACTTGTACCAATGATTTTGGCAGCGCGTTGTACTTTTGAGGTCGGTATTTTTGATTGACCTACGGATTGACCTGATTGGTCTTCTTCCTCTTTCATAACTAGAAGACTTTGGTGGAAAAGGCGAATTTCCCGAAATCAATTAATGAATCAAGCGGACTCGATCCCATCATATCAAAACTCAAATTCACTGTTTTTTCAATGGCAGCATCAGTAGTCGCAAAATCTGTAGAATCGTCTTTTAACCAAACGCGGAAAAGGTACGTAAACACAATTGGAATTCCTTTTGCGTAGTGTTCGCCAATCAGCGGGCGACTTTTGATCTCATCCTGCGATTTTGCTTCAGATAGAATTTCGTTCGATCGTTCGATCATCAAACCCATAAAAGCTTTCCAATCTTTGCTGTTTTCAGGCAGTTTTTTGATGTCGCTATATTTTGCCAATAGATAAGAACGCTCGTGCTTTAATTGCTCAAACAAGGTGTAAAACAATGCCAGTAACTTCTCACGCGCATTAAAATTGGTATAATTCTCGTCACCATCGAGCGTTGCGTTTGTTTGGATCATAAACTCAGAAAGAATGGCACGTCTTAATACATCTAAACTTCCGAAATGTGTATAAAATACCGATTCTTCAAGTTTTAGTTTTTTTGTCAGTTCAAATACCGAATTCGGCGAACGACCATTCAGTAATTCAAATTCGATGTATCCTTTGATTATTTTTGCTTGTTGTTCCATTATAATTGGTGTTAAGTGATAATTATTAACGAAAATTCAATGTGTTTTTAAACCGTTTCATTCTTCTCTTTAAACGCATAGAAAGTTAATTAGTTTGATCGAAATTGGAGAAGATTTTATCCTTTTTTAACGTGAGAGAGAGTGAAATTAGTTAGGTGGGTAAAAAGATACTCAAAACTGAATAAATAGTATTCACCTTCAAGTAGATAACGTATATTATTGATAGTATTCCAATACGATTGGAAAACCACATTCAGTATTGGCGATCGATTTTTAGATGTAGGTATTTCTATTTTTTCACTAATTGTTTTCCATCCCAACGAAATGTGGTTATTTCGTTTTTTTCATAGTTTATCGTTTGTGAATCACTGCTGTTCTCATCTTCGGAAAAAATATACTCACCGACTTCTTCATGATAAAGAATCACGTCTTTTTTACCTTCCATATCTGATGGAAAGATAAACGTCTCTGTTGCAAAAACGGGAGCATCAACGAAATCAGATAATCGTTTAATTTCTTGAAGTATATTCCCTGACCAGAAGAAAACAATTGTACCTCCTTCGTCGCCACAAAATTCTCCATTCGCATCCACACACAAAACATCATCCACATTTGTAAGTCCACGATTAGAATGATTGGTAAAACGGTGTTCTTTCATAAGTCCCCCAAAACCTTCGAAGGAAAGATGCTGTATTTCTTTGTGATTTTTCTCCACGCGGATTTGATAAGTGGTAATTCCATCAACGACTTTTTCTAACCCAAAATGGAAAATGTAATCGGTGTTTTTTGAACTACGAGAGGAATTCCAGGCGAATTTACCTCCCCAAATATATCCCTGTTGTCTTGGCTTGATTTCTACCAAATACCAAGACATCGTGAAGCCATTTAGGTTCATTTGAACATCACTTTTTTTAATGATTCTAAGTCGTGTTCCAATAGGAAGTTTTGTCACCGATTTTGAATCCATCGACGCTTCTTTACGCACGTTTACACTATCGCCCAATAAATAAACAATTTGATCATTGTAAAACTCAAATGGTTCTGCTTCTTCATCACAAAAAGCGATGGTGTTGAATGCAAAAAGAATAAAAAGTGTAGTTACTAGTTTCATTGTGTAGTGTTTTTAAATGTGTGATTGTATTCCAATGTTATCCATTGTCAATAATCGTGCAATTAGTTGGTCGAATATACAATAAAGATTGAAGTATCACTTTGAGCTAGGTTCATAAAAAAAAAGGAAACCCTCATTTTGAAAGGTCTCCTTATTGAAAATGTTGCTCTATAACGATTAGTGTTTTATACTAAATCGCTGAGTTGAGGAAAGTCCTTTATCCGTGAGCAATGTAACATGATATACACCGTCGAGTAATTCACGAACATTAATTGTTTGTGCACTAGTTAGACTGCCAACCTGAACCGTTTTACCAGTTATGTCACTTATCATATAGGATTCAAAGAGAACGTCCTCTGTGGTTTTAAATTGAATTGATTCGGTTGTTGGATTTGGAAAAACAGTGAACGATGATGCAACCTGTTCATCCAATCCTAAACTAGAACAAACAATGACGTCAATGGAATCGATACGCACATTGTTTACAAGCATCGTGTAGCGGTAATGACCACATCCAGGACCATTATTGTAAATATCTACCAATAAACTCCCTTTGATTGGAAGTGGATCAAGATCAACATAATTACACGTCCAAGGATTGGTTGGCATTAAGCCATAAGGATGACATCCACCTTGAAAATTTGTTGGATCTGTTGAACCCCAGCAAAATTGATCTGTCCAATTCGGCACTTGATCTATTACATACCGCTCTACTTGAATGGGCATTGATGTGGCTGTTGTATTGATCACAAAAAAGGAAAACACTTGTGTTCCATCTTCTGTAACATTTAACGTTACAGTTGTCCCAGAAAGGTCATCTGGACCTGCTGTTCCATTACTAGCTGTTCGAATTTCAATTTGACCATAAGAAGCGAATCCAATAAATGTGATTCCCAACAATGCAACGCAGATTTTTTTCATGATTCAGACTTTTATTATACAACCAAATCTAAACTAAAAATCAATGAGATTGCTCGCTTTCGATTTTGAAGCATATTATAGGATTTCAATAGTATGCTTGTGAAATTGGTTCAAAAGCTACTGTCTATGAATAAAGAGAAATTTCATTTCATACATAGGAATCCTACTACTTGTTTCATTTGATCCAATGATTGAGTCTGAAAGCTAGCTGCTAGTTGAAAAAACAATCGAATTACAACCCAAATCTAGTTCGTAGAAATGCTTGTATCAACGAATCGTAGAGGCTTGGTACAATTTTAATTCTTCCCAAGTAACTTGATTGCCCAATTTTTCTTTGAGTTGGGAAAGACTTATACCACGTTCAACATCTTCAAAATAACCCTCTAGTTCTTTGATTCGAACTGGTGAAATAATTTCATTCAATTCTACTTTCTCTTGTTTAATGAGATTGATAAAATGATTGTAAATCGTTCCAGTAGTAACTTGGCGAGTCCGTGCAATTGCTTCAATGGTCATTCCTCCGTGGAATAGTTCAAGCGTTTGCTCGTAAGTCGATTTTTTCTCTTTCTTCTCTTTTGGCGCCTTATTTATTTTCGCTAATAAGATTGCATCAATGTACTCATCTTCATCAACTGGATCGAGTAATGAGGGTTTTTGACGCAATTCTTGTTTGATAGTTGCGATTTTAGAAAGTTTGTAATGATTTAACTCTTCGTTCCAAATGGCTTCTTTCGTGATTTCTCTCCCCGCTGTAACAGCTTCCATCAACAAACGTGCTTTTTTGAGTCGCATGATTGTTTCCATGGTGAGTTGCTCCAATTCTACTAACTCATCTGCGTATTGCTTGGTTTTTTTGATGATTTGCAATTCAGCAATGCGTTTGAGCGTGGAATAAAAAACACCGTCAAGTGGTTTGAAAAAATACTGATAGGCTGCTTGCACGCGATCGTGAATGTGATTCCAATCGGTATTTCCTTTTGTAAATAAAACAGCCAATTGATGCTGGAATTTTTTCGATGGATCCACCATTGATTGAATGGCTTGACTTTGGTGCGTAACCCACGTTTTGTCTTTTCCTTTTTCAGTTTTTGGACCTTGTAAAAGAAAACTGTTTTCAAAAATCATCCAAGCTGTCGCAAAATCATGCCAATCAAATGCCTTCACCAAGGTATTATAGATGTAGTGTTTGGTGCCATGTTCCAAGTGCAGTTGCAATGAATTCGCGTCTGCTCTTTGCTGAGCATAGGCAACTACTTGTTGGTCGTTCGCCAATCCATTCATGGAAATAGGTTTCAACAAAACCAATCCTTCCAAACTTCTTAATCGGGAGAGTGCAACATAGGCTTGCCCAGGAGCAAATACTTGTGAAACATCCAACACTGCTTTGTCAAATGTCAATCCTTGACTCTTGTGTACGGTAATTGCCCAAGCTAGTTTGAGTGGATAATGAACAAACGTTCCCGTTATTTCTTCTGTTATTTCACCTGTTGTTGAATCGACAGTGTATTTGATGTTTTCCCATTCGTATTTTTGAACTTCAATTGTTTTGTTTTCTTCTGGGAAATGAACGAAAATTTCTTTTTCTGACAAGGCATCTATTCGCCCCATTTTTCCATTGTAGAAATTCTTTTCAAAGGAAATATCGTTTTTGATAAACATCACTTGCGCCCCGATTTTTAGTTCGAGTTGTGATTCTAAGGGAAAGATGTGCGGTGGAAATTCGCCTGTTGTTTCAGCTTCATAGTACCACGATTTTCCTTCCAACGAGCGCAAGGCTGTTCCGTTGATTTCGTCGGCTTTCGTATTGTGCGTTGTCAGCGTAATATAACCTTCGTGTTGCGATGGATCAAAGTTGGGTTGCACAAATCGGTTCAGAATGCGCATATCGTCATCTGAAATTTGATTGTTCCGTAAATTATTCAACACGCTAATAAAATCGGCGTCTTGTTGTCGGTAAATGGTGGAAAGTTCAATGTACAATGGGGGCGATTCTTGAATCACACGAGCATGAAAGAAAAACAATCCGCTGTAATGATTACGCAACACACTCCATTCTTCGTTTTTCACAACGGGTGGCAATTGCAATAAATCCCCGATAAATAATACTTGCACACCTCCAAACGGGTTGTTGTTTTTACGCACGTTACGCAATGTCCAATCCATTTCGTCCAATAAATCTGCACGCAACATACTCACTTCATCAATGATGAGTAGTTCCATGGAATTAAACAATTGCTGGCGTTGACCATTGAAGCGAAAATGCCGTTTCAGTGAATCCTTGGTTTCAAACTTTACGGTTGCAGAATACTGTGGTGGGTGAATAAATTCGGGGATAAAACCGCCAAAGGGCAATTGAAAAAAGGAATGAATCGTAACGCCACCTGCATTTAATGCTGCGATTCCTGTTGGGGCAACGATAACTGTTTGTTTATGGGTCGATTCAACGATTCTTCGGAGCAAGGTTGTTTTACCTGTTCCAGCTTTTCCAGTTAAAAAAACAGACTGATTGGTCTGATTGATGAATCGCTCGGTAAACTCCGCTGGATTGCTAATTGTTTCAGTAATTGTCTTCATGATTTACTTGAAGTTAAGCAAAAAGTTGAGTTCTTACAAGTCATGTTGCAAAAATACTGGAAGAAGTTGATTGACCACTATTCAATCCGCTGTTTGTAAACATAATTGATACTATTATCAATGTAGTGGTGGAAAATATAGTAAATGAAATTTCCCCGAATCTGGATTTTCGTGGGGTAAATATGCTTTTCCAATGCTATATCGCGTATGATTTCACCATTTAATGGATTAATTTCTAACAAACGTGCCATTCCTTGGTAATTATAACGCGCAAAAATGCGGGTTCCTTCTTGGTTTGTGATCAATTCTTCATCCCATTTTTTATGATGCTGGTAAATAATGGAATAGCTACGAATAGGATGCCCCTTTCGATCAAACACAATAGCTGTATCGTTCACATGATCAAAAATCACAATGGAATCACGCAATTTAAAAACCGGAGCGTAAACGGGTTTGGATAAGAGCGAGAGGTACTGCTTCTGTCTTTCTTGTAATTCATGTAATTTGATTTGATCTTCTACTGAATTGTTCCCCAATGGATCAATGGAAGATTTTTTTTGAAGTTCTAATTCCCGTTCAAACTCATTCAATGCACGTCTGTATTTTCGATTGGAAACATAATACATCCGAGTTACTTTGTGTGATAAGGTATCAATGGAAACAAAGTCGATGGTTTGTTTATAAGATCCTGCGTATTGATAGATTTGCAAATTTTTGATCGATAATACACACGATTCTAGTGAAACTTTAGCCTCCTCTCTCGTTTGTCCGTTGAACAAGGAAAGCTGATTATTCTGCACAAGAATTTGGTAAGAACTATCAGCATAATAAATGTGAATGCCATTCATACAATCGCGAAAAAACGAAACGGGGTGTTTCCGAATGGGCAAATCAACGATGGGTTCGCTGTATTCATCAACCAACCGCAAGAGGTATTGATTATGGTCTTTACATAAAAGCAACATTCCATCGTTCCATAAATCAAAATCGATGATATGTACGAATGGTTTTGGATAAGCCCAACTGATCTTCGAAGCCGAAATGGTTACTTCTTCCAAATCGGTGTGTTTGTCTTCCAGTTGAATGGTCACAAATAGCGTATCTTGTCCAGTTGGAGGATAATTCACGTAATATTCTTCTACTGCAAAAGAGGGGTGTTTTATAGTAAGCACATTCGGTAAAATCGGACAACGAATGGCGAAATAACCTTTGGAATTGGCAGTAGTTGATGCATTTTCAACGGAAATCACCGCCTTTTTAACAGGAACGTTTGCAGCATTCGTAACCGTTCCAGCAATAACATACCGTTGACCGTATGCTTGAAAACCAAGCAAAATGAATACAATTCCAACGAAAAGGGATACCAGTTGCATGTTACTTGAGTCGTTGTTTGTAAATGTAATTGATGCTATTGTCGCCAAAAATATGGTGGAGATAATACACGTAATTTCCACGAACCTGAATCTTTTCTGGATACAAATGTTCATTGATGGTCGTTTGCTGGAGCTTTTCTCCTGTACTAGGATTTAGTTCAACCAATGAAGCGCGACCAACATCATCGTAATTTGCATAGATTCGTGTGTTCGATTGGTCTACATGTAATTGGTAATTCCACGTTTTTTGCAAATGATAATCAATTGGAAAACTGCGTTCTTGCTGAATACTATCGTTGTAAACTAGTACCTTATTGTTGTGATGATCAAATAACTTCACCGTGTCTGCAATCTCAAGAATTGGAATATAGATCGGACGACTTAATGCCGTTTCAGCAAAATACAAGTTATCAGCTGCTCTTCTCAAACTTCGTTGAAAGTTAGGTGAATTTTCACCCATCACATTTCCTGAGTTAATCACCGCTTTTTGCGTTTCTGCAAATTCATCTAGGGAAGAAGTGTAGTCAATATTGTCGACTACATATAATTCGCGTGCGTTTTGTTCAAGTGTATCAATCAATGTAAAGCTAACGGACTGGTTGTATTGTCCATATTTTTGAAAAATAAAATACTGTTGTGAATTGTAAACACACGGCTCGAGTAACTGCTGCAGATCTTTTCGCCCAAGCGGTTCCATCAGGTAAAAAGAATCGATGGTTTCAATGATTTGATAGGCAACATCTTCGTAAACTAGGTGAAAATTATCCATGCAATCGCGGAAAAGAGCAAGTGGACGATCAGGGATTTCTAATTCAATAAGCGTTTCATCGAAGTCATTGACCAATCTCAAATAATAGGTTTTGAGCTCTTTGCATAGGAGCATCATTCCATTTTGGCGCAAATTAAAATCAATGATGTGGGTTTGTTTACGCGCATAAACCCAGCTTAGGTCTGTGGAAGTAATGGTTACTTCTTCCAATGAGGTTGATCTTTCTTCTAAGTAAACAACGAGTTGAATCGTATTCGCTGTATCCATTTGAGAGCGGGATACGATTTGTTCATGTGGTAGGTAATTTGCATGAAATGCGGTTAGTTTTGCTGGAAGTTGGTGACAGACAATGCGAAATTGACCAGCGTTATTGGTACTGTCAGTTTGACCATCAATTGCTATGAAAGCACCTTCAATCGGATGAAAATTAACATCAAGAACAACACCGGTCACAATGGTTTCTTGTGCCAGAAGTGGGGCGATAATCAATATCAGGAACGCAAATGTGGTAGCAATTGTTCTCATAAGTCATTGAAAGATACTAGAAAACCACTTACACAATTTATCAGAAACGCAACGGTTGATTCATTAGGTGTATTGATTGACTTGTCTGTATGGATTTTAAAAAAATCAAAAAAAAGCGTTTACTTTTTGATTGTTTTGACATTGTAGGGTAGAATCATCTAAAAAACGCAGTATGAAAAAAGTTCTCCTTCTCCTTTTAACTGTTACAGGTAGCGGTGTATATGGGCAAATCGACAATAAAGTCTACAATGAACGAAACAATCAACCCCTCATGAATTTCGAAAGTGAGATTCAAGGTGACAACCAGCATTTGACCATTGTTACAGATGTTATTTACAATGCTGTTCCAGACAGTTATCAAGTTACGTATACCACGTCATTTATTGGTATTTCCATTGATGACATAGAAAACAAAATGAACACCAAAATGGATCAACTCATTAAACAAGTCGGAACATTGAAAATTATGCCAAAAGATGTGCGTTTGGATGTGGTTTCGCTCGATCCGATTTTTGATTTTCAGGAGAATGATTCTGTTGCACCCAAAGGATATAAAGTCACCGAGAACATCACCTTTAATATCCAAAGCATTGCTGTGATGGGAAAACTGGCACACATTTGCTTGGAATTCGGTATTTATGATTTGATCAATGCACAAGCTTATTTGCTGGATATTCAACCAATTTACGACACGCTGAATGCGAAAACGATTGAATTACTCAATGCGAAAAAGAAATTGTGTCGAGATGCAGGATTGGTTTTCACCAGTGTTAATCCCACAATTGTGAAAGTAAAGGAAGTCTATTATCCTAGTGAACGTTATTTGAAATCATACTTATCGAGTGCCAACTTTTACAAACACCACGTGACACAAAATTCTACGATGAGTTTAGGCAGAGCAGTTGATGTGGATAATTACTACGACTTCAACCTCAAAGATGCCGATTATGTCTACAATGCAGGAAATGAAAATCCAGTTATTCAAATCTATTTCCGATTAACCTATAGTCATGAACGTATTGCAACCGAAGAAGAAATCCGCGAAAAAGTGACCAAGGAACTGGAAGAAAAGAAAACAAAGGAATCAAAACAGATTTATGTCTTGGATGAAAATGGGGAGTTGAAGAAGATTGAGTTGTGAAAGATATTGCGCTAATGTTCATTCACTGAATTAATTTAAAAAAACGTGATCTACTATCTCCCCTGCGAGGGGAGACCGAGAGGGGTGAGTTTGTGTTTCTAAAAATAGATTTATCTATTCTGGGAGTGTCTTTACTTCTTTCTTAAACCGTTTCCCAAAACAATAATTCACCTCCAACGTCAGGTATTGGTAACGATTACCAGCACTAAAATTGAAGCTTGTTTCGAGTTGTTTGTAAAACACATAGCCAATTCCAGCATGCGCAACATAAGAATCTTTGGATGTTAAAAAGTCTTCGTTTTTATATCGGTAAACATCACCATCACTGTCACTCATTTGCAAATCGTAGAGACCTGTTAATGTGAGTAAATGGTAATGATTCGTCTTTTCCCATAGATTAATTGCGACTGATGCACCTACATAAAAACGAAACCGATTAGGATTAAAATAAAGCAAAAGGGGAATGTTGGCACTGTATTTCCAATCATCGTATTCATCGTAAGTAGAGTTCCCAGGGCTAAAGCTTGAAAAAGTACTGTATTCCAAATGCGCATATTTTAACGACAAACCTGTTCTGAATTCAAAGCGTTCGCTGAGTTGAAAACCATATTTGTAGCCAATGGTATAAACAAGATCAGTATCGAACCGTTCATTGATTGGATGTTGTATAATGCCAATACCAGCACCAATGGTTGATTGAGAAAAGGCTACTAATCCAATCAGAATGAAAAATAAGGTGGAGATTGATTTTTTCATTTGAGTGATGGTTATTATTTCGTTTCATTTATTCTTGATCTTCTAACAAATTCTGATCGATTGATTTACTCGCTTTGGCACCGAGTTTTTTAAGTATTTCAATTTTCCCAACAATGTTTCCTGAACCTTCTGACAATTTACCAAACGCTTCTTTGAAGTTTTTATTGACATCGGTTTGATTTTTTTCAATCTTTTTTAAATCGTCAATGAAACCGACAAATTTATCGTACAAACGACCTGCTTCGATGGCAATTTTTACTGCATTGGCATTTTGGCGTTCTTGTTTCCAAATACTTTCAATGGTTTTTAAGGTTGCCAATAGGGTAGAAGGTGTAACAATGACTACGCGTTTTTCCCAAGCCTTCATATAAATATCGGGTTCTTCTTTGATTGCTAATGCAAATGAAGCTTCCATCGGAATAAAGAGCAAGACAAATTCTGGGGTTTGCAAACCTTCTAAGTGACTGTAATTTTTATCGCCTAATTGTTTCACATGCGTATTGATGGATACCAAGTGTTCGCGTAAAGCAAGTTTCCGAACATCGTCATTCTCCGCATTGATGAACCGTTCAAAAGCAGTAAGCGACACTTTGGAATCGACCACAATGTGTTTGTTATCGGGTAATTTAATCAAGAAATCTGGTCGTAGAATCGCATTGTGTTCATCGCGCAAAGTGGCTTGTTTTTCATACTCGATACCTTGCTGTAAACCGCTCATTTCTAAAATACGTTCCAGCGCTAATTCGCCCCAGTTTCCTTGCGTTTTTTGTTCACCTTTCAGCGCGTCAGCTAGGTTTTGAGCAGAATGATTCATATCTGCATGTTGAGCAGAAAGTGCTTTCACCAAACTTTCCATGGAAGCAAATTGCTCCAATCCTTTTTCTTTGTTTTCACGCACTTCGAGTTCGAACGTCGTCAATTTTTCTTTAAATGGTTGCAGTAATTGCTCAAGTTGCGATTTGTTTTCGAGTTTGATCACCGAATTTCCTTGTTGCACCACATCTTTCGCAATAGCAGTCAATTGTTCTTTTAATTGTTGTTCGTCGTCCACTTTTTTCTTGCGATCGTACTCCATTTGTTCGCGCAATAAATCCACTTCTTTTTGACTTTGAGAATGCGCAATCAATGCCTTTTCTTTTTCAGAATGAAGGGTAGCTTTTTCTGCGTTTAATTGATCAATTTGCAACTGAAATGCTTGTTGATTCGCACTTGCTTGTTGCTGCTTGGAATAAAAGAATACGGCGATTCCAAATCCGGAAACGGTTAATAGAATAAGTACAACAGTTAGAACCATGTATGTGATTTTTGTAATGTAAAGATAGGTTTTCTAGCGAACGAATGGATTTTCAAACGCGATATTAAATTTATTCAGCGCCTCTAAAAATACGCTACATAGCCAAAGTGAATCTTCGAATCGCGTAATAAAATGGGGTTGTTTTGCTGTTGCCCCAAAGCATAAGTCAGCGAGAAGATTCCGATGTTGGTTCCAAAACTAATTCCTGCGCCAAAACCAAGCGGATGATCATTCAGGTAGCTGTTGCTCAAATTGCGTTCGTACCAACTTTGATCGAAAAATGCAAAGAAATACGAATTGCGGTCCAATAAAAAACGGTATTCGACAGTTGCAGTTGTGCGTGTTGTTGAAAGGAGTTCATCTTCTAAAAAACCGCGTTGACTGAGGTTCCCACCAAAGCGCATCAGTTCATTTTGCTGGATCTGATCGGTGTAATAGGTTTCTGACAGACTTGCGAGTTTGATTACATGGCGTTTACCAAACGGGATATACGTTTCAATCTGTAGTTTACCACTAAACAAAAGTGATTTGGAAACGACGGTGTCTTTGGTCACATTGCGTTGTCCTGCGCTTCCTTCAATCATCCAAATGAAACCACGCTGTGGATTGGGCAAATAATCAATTGTTTGATGCGTGAGCGAAAGACCGTATTGATTGCTTTTCACAGAACCGAAATTACTATTGGTCGTGGTTGAACCAAGAACAGATGAACTGTAATTGCGGTAAAATGCTTTGAGTGTATTGCCTGCCGATAGAAAGTAATTGACCCCAGCAGTTGATTTTAATTCGAGAAAAGTAGAATCGCGTTTAAACAACTGAAATTGACCATCAATCCCGAAAGGTGTATTGAATAAATAAGGATAACTCAATTGAATTTTTAATTGTGGACTGCCAGGTTGAATGGAACGCCAATTAAAATCGAATAATTCACCATGTCGAAGTGTGTTTTGTAGTTTTAACCGCAAATCTCCTGTCAATTGGTAGGTTAATTTGATTGGATTTTGTTGCAAGCCAACTGTACCATTGAAGAGCGAAACAGGTTTGCTTTCCAAGTAAAGATACAATTCAGCGCCTTCTTCTGTAAAAAGCAATTCAGCTGGTTTGGTCTGTTTGATGTAATTGATTTGTTTGAGGCGCAATGGGATGAGGTTCACATCTTCTTGTGAAAAGAGTTTTTCGACTTCGACGTGTAAATAATTGGCAATAAACCGTTCTGAAATATTGATTTTTTCCCCAACAATATGAACGGCTGTCCAATGAACCAGTCCATTTTTTTCCACTACCAAGGTTGTTTTGATGTGATCGTCGGTAATTTCTAGGTTG
The DNA here is from genome assembly GCA_043721195.1 of Fluviicola sp. Taxonomy (GTDB): domain Bacteria; phylum Bacteroidota; class Bacteroidia; order Flavobacteriales_D; family Crocinitomicaceae; genus Fluviicola. Next base: position 12,862 of record JAYSRF010000159.1, read on the forward strand.
TTTAAACCAACTTTTGCAAATGGATAGCCATTGTTTTCTAATGTTGTGAGAATTTGTTTGAGCAAACGACTGATTTCAGCTGGATTTGCTTTCGTTGAACTAATTGTTCTGGGTTGAATTCCTAATTTGCGTAAAAGCTGTTTTGTTTCAGGTGAAATGGAAAAATCGATCTGGCGAAATGCAGGTCCAACTGTACCTTGAATTGTTGTATGCGTGCTATCAATTGTTGAAATAGCATCGATTGAAAATGTTAAAAAACCACGTTTATAAGCTTCGTATTGCAATTCTTGGCAATAGTTGCGGATAGAAATGCTGTCTGGGAATATTTTTTTTTCGTGTTTTGTCAAATTCTTTAATCCATCAACTTGGTAGGTTACTGAAATCTGTGAAACACCTGTTAAACCAAAGAAAAAGGATAGAAATAGAAGCACTATTACACCAAAATAAGAGGGTGTAATTCGCTGCTTTTTTTCCAAAAACCTAGATTTCAACATTTTCAATAGCCAAATGTGGATAATAAAATTTACATATTAACGTTAAATAGTATAGATTTGTATCTCTCACAGCAACTAGTTGAACATTTAAAACAAACGACAATGAAAAGATTTTTGGCCCTTACTGCAATCGCAGCCTTTTTGGCAGTAGTTGCTTCGTGTGGTTCTTCTCAAGGAGGACACTGTGATGCTTACGGAAGCGTTGATCAAGTTGATCAGTCTTCAGATGTAGCATCAAGATAAACCATTTTAGAAAACTATAAAGTCTCTTTCCCACAAAAGAGGCTTTTTTTATGCCGTATAATCACGTTCTACAAAAGCTTTAAAATCTTGTAAATACTTGTAGGATGATTTTTTAAATGTTTTAGGAAACAACCATCCAATAATCTTCATTCCTCCTTTGAAGTCAAAAAATTGTTCTGAAGTATAAATCGTTGTTTGTGCATCTTTTGCTTCAAATGCATTTCCTACTTCGTTGTAGACACCTTTAGCAACATAATTTCCATCAAATCGAGCAGGTAAATCACGAACGGTAATTGTTTCAATCATTTCTACTGTTCGTTTTCCCATTTGAAAAACCAACCTCGATTTAGCACCTACTTGTCCAGGCTCACCTTCAATGGTTTCAAAACTAACCAATCCTGGCATCCATTCCTTCATCTTAGTCGGATCATCAAAGCGTTTTACAACTTCGTCAATTGGTGCGTTGATTTCAATGTTCACTGAATACCTCATGGTCTATAATTTTAGCGTTTAAACTAGAAAAATGATTGTTATTGGATTTATTTTCTTCTTAAAACAAAATTCTGACCCAAATAGACTTTTCGAACTTGTTCATCGTTTGCGAGTTCTTCCGCCGTTCCAGATTTCAAAATGCTTCCTTCGAACAGCAGATAAGCGCGATCAGTAATGGAAAGTGTTTCTTGTACATTGTGATCGGTGATCAAAATACCAATATTTTTTTTGCGTAAATCAGAAATGATACTTTGAATATCCTCTACCGCAATTGGATCAACTCCCGCAAACGGTTCATCGAGTAATACAAATTTGGGGTTTGTAGCCAGTGCACGTGCAATTTCTGTTCGTCGTTTTTCACCACCAGAAAGTCTATTTCCAAGGTTTTTCCGAACATGTGTCAAGTGAAATTCTTCGAGTAATTGCTCCAACCGTTCTTTGCGTTGTGGTTTGGTCAAGTCACCCATTTCCAAAATCGCCATCACATTGTCTTCCACACTCAATTTGCGAAACACAGAAACCTCTTGTGGCAAATAACCAATGCCCAGTTGAGATCGTTTGTACATCGGATAACTGGTGATTTCCGTATCATCAAGGTAAACAGCACCTTCATCTGGTTTCACCAATCCTACCATCATGTAAAAGGAAGTTGTTTTTCCAGCTCCGTTTGGACCCAACAAACCAACAATCTCACCTTGATTGACTTCTACCGTAACTCCGTTTACGACACTGCGACCTTTATAGGTCTTTCTAATATCTTTGGTATGTAATTTCACGCGTCACAAAACTACGATTATTTGGGCATCACTGCAAAAGTGGGTTGAATGTAAATGAGATCATGTACCCATTAAAAATTCAATGCCCATCTTGCTCGAATTCCCAATGGGCTAATTCCTTCCGTTAAGTGGGTTACTCGCCACACAAGATCAACGCGGCCAACTTTAAAAATATTCTCGATACCGACAGCTAATTCTGTGTAAGGAACATTTCCAAATTGTTTGGTGAAAGTTGGTAAAAGCATCGCGCTATTATGACGTGAACTGATGGCGCCGTAAGTAATACGACCTGTTGTTACCAAACGCCATTTTAGTTTTTTAATCAATGGAATCCGATCAAATAACAATCCTTCCCAATGTTGTTCAACCAAACCGGTAACATATCGATCAGAAATGAATTCAAAGTAAGACATCATATTAAATGAATTGGTATAAAGCCAATATGATTGCGAACCTTCGTGTACTTTTAAGAAAGGATAAGCGACTGTTCCAAAAATAGCACCTGCATTGAGGCTGTAACGCAAACGCCCTAGAACACCAATTGTACGTGTGTGTTCCATTGAAAACTCTACTTTTTGGTAATTGTAATCGCTTCCAAAAACGCCCTTTATTCCGAAGATACCTTGAATGGAAAACACCGGGTATTTTGATCTCAATGTACTTCTATCAAATGATCCACTGAGAAATTCTTCATCTTTTGCCCAACGGAAACGCGCAATGATTTCTGCAGTTTGAATCTTAGAGATTTCTTCCAACCCACCAATTGAATTGTAACGTTCATATTTTGCAAGTCCGAGAGCGGTATATTCTTTCCACTCAACTCCACCATATAAAACGATGTCTTTACCAACATCTTTCTCTAGGTTAGAACCTACTTTTGAAACAAGGGTTAGTTTGTCTAATGGGCCAGTTCGCAACAATGATCCAAAAGTAGAACCCAATGCGGCAGCGGTCGGAGATAGACCGAGTTGTTCAATATCAAAATTGTAGTAAGTGATCCACATACCACGTTTCTTCGGCGTAATGTTGTATCGGATTTTTGCGCCATATTTAAAACGTTCATCACCAAAGCCGTAATACAAACGACCTCCCAATTCAAGTCTTCGCGAAAAATTATTCGAAGTGCGAACAGACAAACCTGTTCTAAAATGTTCAATCGGATTATAGGCTACCAATGCACCGAGCCATCCAACCTCAATTTTCCCTAAAGGATAATACCCCGTAGATAGTAGGTAAGTGGCATCTTTCAGAAAACTAAAGAAAGGATCTTTGTTCAATGAATCGGTCATTTCTGCAATTCCTTCTTCTTGTTTATTGAGCGGAACATGCCTATGTGCGGCCCAATAAGCTTCATCTCGGGTATTCGCGCCATCTTCAAATTCAACCGTATTATCAGCTTTATAAAAGGATTCTGGATGCACAACATTAATTTCGAAATTTCGCCTAGAGGTATACTTTCTACCATAAAAGCCGTAAACTTCTGTTTTTCTGGTGATCTTGAGGTCGATGATCATTTTCTCTTCCGTCAGCATCCAGACTTCTTTTTCCACTTGGTCAAAATGGTGTTCCAGATACAAGGCTTGCACGTAATTGATATTCGCCCAAGGAGAAATAGATGCTTTGATATTTTTAACTGCGTAAGTCGTGTCGTGAATCCACATTTCGCCCTCAAATGTCATGTCGCCTGTTCGTTTTGGCGTAAACCGCAATTTATAACACCATTGATTATCAATGTACATGGAATCCTCCAAATAGAATCTGTAGTAGTTCCGCGCAAAATTGGCTACAGGACTAACAAATGCTTTGTTGAATAAGACAATGTAATTATCATAGATGTTAAAGTCGAGGTACATTTCACCTAAAAACTGCCCCAGTTGTAGGTTTTCAATTCCTGTAATTCTAGTAGCAGAAACAACTTCTTTTTTCTTTTTAGGATTGTTTTTAAAGTTGAATTGTGAAACATTTTCACTAAGAATAACCGGTAGAAATGTTCCTCCACTTGTATCTGCTGAATCTAAATAATTGAGCACTAAATCCAATCGCTGAACCAACCCCCGTTCTGTGAATTTTTCACCAATGTTATTTAAGTCAATTTGAATTTTATTGTACAATTCATAACCATAAGCTCCCAGCTTTTCCTTATTGTTAATGTCTTTGTTTTTGATCACCTTTTTGTGCAAGGTAGTTGAAGGGAATTCATCTGGCGGACGAATAAAAACTTCTTCAATTTCACCAATTGTAACTGTCATTCTCACGTTAAACGTTTGAACTTGATCTTTGGCAACAGCAAATGTAAGGACATTATAGCCGCTCATAAAGAATTGCACACTATCTGTAGCATAGTAGGATTCCAATACAAAATTCCCTACAGAATCAGTCAATGTTCCTATTTTGGAATCTTGAAATTGAACACGAACATAGGGAAGTGTTTCTCCCGTTTCGTCATCTACAACTTTACCGCTAATACGCGTTTGTTGAGCCTCAAGTGTCTGGAAGCTAAGTAGGAAAAGAAGAAGAGAGACTAGTATTCGCATAATTCAGGCTTAAAAATAAGAAAATGACGCGATAAATAAAACTCCAACACTGGTGAAAACGTTGATATTGTTGAATACAAGGGAAATATGGTCGGATTCTGTAAGTTTATCGTTGTTTTTTTAAACAGGACTACTCTTAAATTTAAAGTCAAACACAGTTTAGTAAGCATCTAACGACAACAACACCAATGTACAGGCAATTTCTGTTTGAATCCCAGCATGATTCAACAGATCACTGAATTCGGTGTTCTCAGTTCCCGGATTGAAGATCACGCGTCGCGGTTTAAGTGCAATGATTCGATCGTAATACGGTTCTTGATTCGTTGGATTCAAGTAAAGTGTGACTGTGTCTACTTCCCATTGTTCATTCCAAATCGTTTCAATTGAAATATCTGCTATTTTACCAGGTTTCACCCCATAAGCAATCACTTCATGGTTATGAGAACGCAAACGCTCGACAGCTAAATAAGAATAACGATTTGGATTTGTACTTGCACCGATAACCAATGTCTTTTTCATTGCTTTTCTTACAAGTTACAACTATTGACCGATCAATTTAAATAATTCTTCCAAATTCGGAGAAATGATGATTTCAATACGACGGTTCTTGGCTTTGTCTTTCGGATCAACTGGGTGATATTCGCCACGACCAGCAGCCATTAGTTGACGCGGATCCATTTTGCTCGCGCCAGTCATGATTTCTACAACTGATGTTGCACGCAAAACACTCAATTCCCAATTGCTTTTCGGATGACTTCCACTAACTAATTTATCGGTATCTGTATGTCCTTCTACAACAATTTCAAGGTCTTTTTCGTTTTCTAATACTTTTGCAAGATCAACCAATGCTACTTTTCCTCCTGGCTCCACAACAGTACTTCCAGAAGCAAATAATAACTTCGCTTCAAGGCTAACGTAGATTTTTCCATTTTTCTCTACAACCGTTAATCCCTTGTTTTCAAATCCTTTTAATGCATTGGAAACCTTTGTTTTGAGCTGTTTGATCGCATCATCTTTGCGTTGCATTGCTTCTTCCAATTCATTTACACGCATTTCACGTTCTTCCAATAAACGTTGTTTGGCGCCTAATTCAGACTCCAATGTGCGTAATGCAGCTTCTTTGCGTTGCAATTCTATGTTTTTGGACTCAATATCAGCTTGGTAACCCGCAGTTTCTTTTGCTCCGGATAAACGCAATTGATCAATTTTACGTTCGTTGGCTTCATTTTCACCCACAATTAAATCATAGCGTGCTTGCAGAAAACGGTAATCGGTTCCCAATTGAGAGGTATCTTTTTTCAATTGCGTCACTTCTTTCTTGAGTTGTTCGTAGCGTGTTTCAAATTCTTTGGCTTTGCCTTCGTTGGTCAATGCACTGGTTTTGAAACCTTCCAATTCTTGACTACAAAGGCGTTCCCGCTCAACGAGTTCATTGTATTTTTTGGCAGGCACACAGGCTGCGAATGAAAGTGCTATAATTCCAATAAGACCGATCTTTTGCATATTGATTCAATTGAGTTCACTGTCTTAATCGACAGATTTTCTCAAAATTCGGCAGAAAAGAGGCTTTTGGGAAGAGGAGCAGAGATACTTATAAACAAATGATGTGTGGATAGGTAAAATGATTTTGAGATGAATTCGTTAAATTATGAAGTTCCCTTGTGTTCTTTGTGTCTTCGTGGTGAAAATAATGACCACACTAGATCACAGAGTGAACATAGAGAAAAGGAACAAAGTGAATAAGAAATCATTTGTTTACTTGGGACATTTCCTTGTGTTCTCCGATTGGATCAAAAAAATACCCAGAAACTATTTCCGGGTATTTATCATTAAAAAAAGTAATGGGCATTCTTCGGAAACCACGCCGAATGGGTTATTGAACTTTGAGTACAAAACGGTATTTAAACGTTTTACCAATGACATCGGTATCGCATTCATCTACTTTGATTTTGCTCAATTGTTTTACAATGGCAGCATTGATTTCTTCGCTTTCAGAAGAAATGGAGTCGATTACAATTTCACCTGCTTCAGAGACAGTAAATTGAACAAACACTTCTGCATTGACATCCTCGCCCTGTAAGGTAGGATAGGAGATGTGTTTGTTCACTTTTTTCTTGAATAATTGTTCTCCGTTTCCGGCAAAAGCTTGTGTTCCTACTCCCAAGATACTAAGCGCTAACAATACTAATTTGGTTTTCATCTTTTGTGTTTTTTAATTTGTTTGATACTTATTGGTTAGACACAGAGGTGTTTGAAAAGTTACTTTTTTGGCTTTTTTTGGGAAATGGGTTGTGTAACCACATAGGAAACAATAGGGAACATAGGTAGTGGTTGATGGGTTGAACACTGATTATACAGATTTTTACGGATGAAAAAATTGCATTGAATAGCTTAGAGTTCGATTGATTTTAGGAAAGTAAATCGATTATCAACTTGATTAATTCCCCCTTTGAATGGGGAAGAAAAACGTAGCTTTTGAAGGGAGATGAAATAACGGAAATCTGATTGCTGGAGAATTTCACCTTCCTATTTAACGATGGAGCTTAACTCTCATTCAAACATCGGGCACGACTGCTGATCTGAACGTGCAACTTTACACGGTGAAAAACCAATGGTGATCTCATGCGTATGAAACGTCCCTGGGCGCAAGGCTGAGAGTATAAAATCATAAGAATAGGAAACACGCCAGCGTTCTTCGAAGCGGAATCCGAGAAAACCAATGATGGCATCTGTGTTGCGGTAACCGATTCCAGTGGTGAACCTACTTTTGTAATCGAAGAGTACTTGGAGTTGCAAATCTACTGGCGCTGCTTTGGTGAAACCGACATAAAGCGAAGGCAGCAATGTCCATTCTTGGTTGAGTGGTTGGCGGAAACCTCCGTTTACCATTCCGTGAATGGATGACTTCGCATCGGAACCAATGGTTTTCCATTTTTGTGGAACCAATTGATACAAACTCAAACCTGCGTAATAGTTTTTTCCGTTCCACCAAGCTCCAAAAGTGGCGGTTGGTTTTAGTTCTACTGCACTTCCATTGATGCGTGGATCGGCAAACAAGGGTTTTGCTTTATCCAGATCGAATGCCAATTGGGTTGCTCCAAGTGCCAATCCAAGAGAAAGGCGTTCGTCTTTGGAAAAGTTAAAATGTCCAGCATAAGCCATCATCAAACTGATTTGTTTGAACGCACCAATTTGATCGTAGTTGACTGTTGCTCCTAATCCATGACGTGCGCTGAGGTAATGATTGCGCTTGGCTTTTAAAGGTGCAGATATAGTAACCCAACCCGTTGCAGGAGCACCATCCATTTTAATCCATTGACCGCGCAAGGAACTTTGAACTTCTAAGCAAGTTTTGATTCCAGCATGTGCGGGATTGATAGCAAATTGGTGATTCGACCACTGGCTTAAATGAGGAATTTGTTGCCCGAAAGTAACGAACACACTAAAAAGTGCAAAAAGTACGATTAGTTGCTTCATCGAATAACAGTAACAAATCCTTTAAATGGTTCTTTTTGTTCGGCATCACGCAGGTCTACAATGTAAAAGTAGGTTCCGTCGGTGACCGCTCTACCATTGTGTGTTGCATCCCAAGATTTTGCTGCGCTATACCCCACAATATCTTCGATTTCTTGTCCCCAACGGTCAAAAATGGTGACGTGTGCATTGGGGTAGAAATCAATTCCTTTGATGATCCATGTATCGTTGATTCCGTCATCATTGGGTGAAAAACTCCCCGGAATAATGAGTTGATCCGTAATCGTAATGACCACATCATCTGAAAGCGTACAATTCACTGAAGATGCTGTGAGAAAATAAGTAGTTGTAGTTTGTGGAAGTGCAATTGTTTGCAAGGAAGTTGGTGCTGCAATGTAGGTGGCTGGTGTCCAGACATACGTAATTCCATTGGTTGTTCCAGATAGAATGACACTTTCACCCGATAAAATTGTTTGATCAACTCCAGCGTTTACAAATAGGTTTTCAACTGAAAAAGGACCGTATTGTGCTGACATTGCTTGCGGACAATCAGCGAAGCATGAACAAGTAAGTGTCACTAAATCGCCATCTTGAATGGTGCTTGTTTGCCAGTAGGGATCAGTAGTTACAGCAGTAAGCGTTCCGTTGACGAACCAACTAAAATCGGTTGTGTCTGTACAATTTAGGACATTCGCAGTAAAAATAGAAGGGTTATTGGGACAAATAGTTGTTCCAGGACCAGATATACTTAAAGCTGCGGGTACACGATCAATTCCTGTTCCGCTCGCTACGAGGTCAAAACTTGCTTCGGCCGGCAATAGTGCGCCTCCATTGAGTGCGCCATTTACGACAACATAATAAGTTGTGAGTGCTGTTAATGCAAGGGCAGTAAGTGTGAAGTTTCCATTCGCACCAATTTCACAATTGCCAATGGCAGTATAGGAAGCTGCATCACATGGAACGGTTGCTTGAAGAATGGTTGCTTGTAATAAAGTCCCTCTAGTTGCTTGTACTACAAAATTGAGGTTGGAGAAATCAACAGCAACATTTCCGCCAGTTGCATTGGTTTGAAACGTAAACCAGGTAGAATTATCGCCAGAAAAACAAACTATAAAATCATCTTCACAATCTGGACAAACGGTTGAAGTTGCTAATTGATTACTTGCCGTTAAAGCAACATTAGGGCACAAAGGAATAGCTTGATTACAACCATCGTTTAGTGGTTGCGCTAAGACTGTTAAATGCCACAATAGTGTCATTAACAAAAGATTAACATGCCGTGTTTTCATGTGTCTAAAACTCCTCATTTTCCGTAAAACTAACACTTTCAAGTGTATTGTTCGGTCTTTTTTTCTTAGTTTCACCGATCCAAATTCAAAATCTGCCATTTTTAAAACTTTTTTGGCACAATAGATGGATTAGGCGACATAATTACACGTAAAAACCAGAAATTATGAATAGAATAGTTACCTTTTTATTTGGTCTTTTCTTTACCACCTTGCTCTTCGCGCAGACATCAAAAGTCGATTACGACAATGATTCTCGCTGGTTCTGGGGTATTAATGCCGGTACGACATGGAGTACGACCGATGTGACCAAGAAACACGATTGGGGTTGGGGATTAACCCTCGGAAAATCGTTTAACTACAATTATGGCAAAGCTTTTAGTTTTGATATTCGTGGCCGTTATTTAACGGGTCATTGGGTAGGTCATAATTATGACACAACAGATTTTACCTACACGAATACAGCTTTGAGTACAGGTGCAACAGATTATAAAACCAATTACGGTTTTTCTGTATTGAACTATGAAACAACGGTTCAACGTGCCAGTTTAGAATTGGTGATTCATGCGAATTCATTGCGCGCTAAAACAGGATGGGATGTTTTTGTTTTTGGGGGAATTGGGTATACGTGGTATAAAACCTATGGTAACTTAATCAATGATAAAACGGATTCTATTTACAATTATGCAGCCTTACAACCTGTGAGTGAAACAACGGTTAACGATTTGTTGGATAATAGCTACGAGACAGAATTGGACGGAACATCTGGTGGGAAATATTCTGGAAACTGGATGCCAAGCCTTGGTTTTGGTATTGGTTACCAAGTAGGACCACGTTTCTCTATTGGTTTAGAGCACAAAACAACGTTTACTTTATTGGATAACTTCGATGGCTCTATCAATCCTGATGGAAAACGTGAGAATGATCTTTATCACTACACAAGTGCTTATTTGCGTTTCCAAATTCGCGACCACGCAGGTACAAATGATGACAATTCTTTGGATAATGTCAATAATTATGATCAGACACAAAATAAAGTGCCGCCAGTTGTTGATTTCCGTAGCCCAAGTTCTTCTGGAACAACAGTTAGTTCTCCAACTTATGTAATTCGTGGTGAGATTAAAAATGTTGTAAGCGCAAACAACGTGACTTTCCGTCAAAATGGAAACAACATTGCTGCTTTTAGTTTTAATCCTTCTACTCTTCAATTTGAAAGTACGGTAACGCTTGTTGCTGGACAAAATACATTTGAATTAACTGGAACGAATGATTACGGTTCTGATATGGAACAAACGATCATTATTTACAACCGTGAATTGCAAAATCCACCAGTTGTAACATATATCAATCCATCTTCAAGCCCTACAACTGTTCAAAGCCCTACGTATGCTTTAAGTGCTACTGTCTTTAATGTAACGCAACAAAGTCAGGTTACTATGACAGTGAATGGACAAGCTTTCGCTGGTTTCAATTTCAATCCTGCTAACAATGTGGTTACGGCGAACTTGAACTTAGTAGTTGGTACGAATATCATTACAACAACTGGTACGAATCAATATGGAACAGATAGCGAATCAACTGTGCTTGTTTACAGTCCAGTTCAAACTGTTCAGCCACCAGTTGTAACCTATACGAATCCTTCTTCAAGTCCTACATCAGTTCAAAATGCGGCTTATGCTTTAAGTGCAACGGTATTGAATGTGACGCAACAAAGTCAAGTTACGATGACCGTGAATGGACAATCGTTCACTAACTTTAGCTTCAATCCTTCTAACCATGTGGTTACAGCGAACTTGAACTTAGTAGTTGGAACAAACATCGTTACAACAACAGGTACGAATCAATATGGAACAGATAGTGAATCAACAACGCTTATTTACAACCCAATTCAAACAGAGCAACCACCAGTGGTTTATTATGTTGATCCAAATGTAACTCCGTATACAACAAGCCAAGGAACCTTTACAATCAATGCAGATGTGTTGAATGTTGCTGGTGCGCAAAACATCACCTTCAAACAAAATGGTACTGTGAATCAGAATTTCACGTACAATGCGGTAACAGATGATTTCCAAAGTGGGGTTGTCTTGAACGCTGGACAAAACGTGTTTGAAATCATTGCAACAAATACTGCTGGAAGTGCACAAGCTACAACGATCATTATTTATGAACGTCAGGCTCCAAAACCGCCAATTGTAACGATTACAAATCCTGCTAATAATCCACAGGAAGTAACAAGTGCATTCTTTACATTTGGTGCAACAGTATTGAATGTGACACAAGCGAGTCAAATCACAGTAAAATTGAATGGTCAAAACGTTCCTAATTTTACGTATACGGCTTCAAATAGCGGTGTGACTGCCAACCTTAATTTGGTTGTAGGTTCAAACGTGATCATCGTTACTGGAACAAACAATGATGGTACTGATTCAAAACAAACGGTTATTATTTACCGAGTTCCTGTTACGATTCAACCACCAGTTGTAACGTTTAGTGCTCCAAATACAGATCCATTTACAACGGAACAACCCAACTATACAGTGATTGCTTCGGTTTTAAATGTGGCCAACCAAAGTGGGGTGAATGTGAACGTGAATGGTACAAATGTGACTAACTTCACCTTCAATGCTGCCAATAGTTTAGTTTCATTGCCAATCACATTGATTGAAGGTGCGAACGTGATTACGATTACAGGAACAAATACAGCAGGAACTGATTCTGAGCCACAAACGATTATTTATCGCAAGCCAGCTCCGATTCAACCACCAGTTGTAAGTTTCATCAATCCTGCTGTAAATCCAACAACGGTTTTCAATCAGACATTTGATGTGCAAGCACGTGTTCGTTACGTCATGGGATCGCAACAAATTACCTTGCGCATTAACGGTCAGGTTTCGAATACATTTAATTACAGCGTTTCTTCTGAAATCATGACGTTCACAACTGGTTTGGTACCAGGAGCGAATACAATTGAGATTACGGGAACAAATGCTGCAGGTCAGGATGTTGAATCGACTACGATTATTTACCGTGAGCCGAACCCAACATTACCTCCAGTAGTTACCATCACCAATCCAATTGCCAACCCGCATACAGTGAATATGGCAAGTGCGCCAATCGCTGCTACAGTGTTGAATGTGGATGGTGCTCAGAATATCCAAGTAACCGTTAATGGTGCGAACTTTGGTGGATTCACGTTCAATACAGTGACAAAACAACTAGCATTGGTGATGAGTTTAGTTCAAGGATCTAATTCAATTGTGATTACAGCGACTAATTCTGCTGGAACAGCAAGCGATACACGCACAATTGTATACCGCAAGGAAGTAGTAATTCAACCACCATTGGTGACTTTCATTCTTCCAAGCACTCCTGCTACTGTTGTAAATACTGCAGGCTATACCATGAAAGCGCATGTAAACAATGTTGATCAAGAAAGTCAAATTGTGGTTTCGCAAAACGGTCAAGCGGTTAGTTCTAACTTGTGGAACTTTGATGCAGCAACGAAAGATGTGACCTTCAATACAAACCTGAATGTTGGAAACAATGTGTTTACTGTAACAGGAACAAATACTGCTGGTACACACAGTGCAACGACGAACATCATTTACAACATTCCAATTGTGATCTGTGATAAACCAGTTATCACATTTACTGCTCCAGCATCTGGTGGAACGATTGTACAAAACAGTAATTACACTATAATCGTATCGTTCCAGTTTATAACTAATGTAAACCAAGTGAATTTATTGGTGAACGGTGTGCTACAAAGTCCTGGAACGTTAGTAAGTGGCGTTTATACAAAAGCGATCACATTGGTTGATGGTCAAAACTCATTGGAAGTTGTTGCTACAAATGCTTGTGGAGAAACAAAAGCACTTTCAACGATTAATTACCAATCAATTGTTGCTCCTTGTAATCCACCAGTTGTGCAACGTGTTGATCCACTTCCGCAAACGCTGGTAGTTGAAACTGAAACAATTACTGTGAAAGCGAGTGTTTCTAATATTGACAATGTGAATCAATTGAGTTTGGTTGTCAATGGAACAGCAGTGCCATTCAACTACGATAACGCATCGCATTTTGTAACTGCAACCGTTTCATTGGCTGTAGGAGAGAATACGATTGTTGTTACTGGAACAAATACGTGTGGTAAAGGACGCACTGATTGGAAAATTACACGACAAGTTTGTAATGCTCCAACGATCACAGTTACTTCCTCAACTGTTGCAGACGGAGCAATGACTTTTAGTCAAGCATTTGGATTGGAAGCAGCCATTACTGGTGTGAGTTCCAATAGCAATATCACTGTTACCCACAATGGTCAGAATATTGGATTTGTCTACATTCCGCAAACGGGTGTGTTAACATTGGATCGTGCGCTTCAATTAGGAGTAAGTACTTTCGTTATCAAAGCAACCAATAACTGTGGTCAGAATTCATTGACCTTCACAGTAACACGTCGTCAGGATCCAAATGCGGTTCCTCCAGTGATTCAAATTACGACTCCAGCTACAACTCCATATCCAACACAACAAGCTGGTATGACAGTTCAAGCAACAGCGAGTCATGTAACTGCAGCGAATCAAATTTCTGTGACACTTAACGGTGCACAAACAAACTTTGAATTCAATGCAGCGAATGGAACATTGAGTTTCAACGCTAACTTTGCTGTAGGAGCGAATGTGATTGTTGCAACTGCTGTAACACCATTTGGAACTTCAAGCGACACAAAAACGGTGATTTACACGCAACCAGTTGTGGTGAGTCCTCCAGTAATTACATTGGTGAATCCTGCACGTTGTCCTGCGGCTTACCCAGCTGGAAACATTACCATTTCAGGATCTGTTACGAATATCTCCGATCAGAACCAAGTGGTGATTCTTTATAACAATGCCAATACCAACTTTACATCAACAATTGTTGGGAACACATTGACGTTTAGTTTCAATGTAACGATCTTGACTACAACAGTGAACATTCCGTTAGTGATCACAGCAACCAATGCCGGCGGTACTGATACACAATCTTGTTTAATCAGCGTATCAGGAAGTTCTACTTCAACTGAAGGTCAAGGTAACGGAGGTCAAATTGGTGGCGGTGGAACAATCGGTCATGGAAGTGACTCATTGAACGGTGGTGCTAATGGTGGCGGAAGACGTAACGGTGGTGCTGAAACTCCTTCTGAGAAAAAACCAGCTGGAACAATCAATACCCCAGCTAAGACTCCAACTCCTGTTAGACGTCCAGAATAATAATTTGATAGATTTGAATAGGAATCCCTCGGCTGTTAGTAGTCGGGGGATTTTTTTTACACCTACCTTTCGGCTGCTTAATCGTTGTTAAGTAGAAAATTGTAAACTTTGTGTACTTCCATTCTGCAAGGAAATAACAGTGTTTGATTGCAGTGCATCAACTCTTCAATTTAAAAATGCGGTGATACTAATTAAGGGAAACCAACGTTTAAGGAACAAATCGAAATAATCCTTCCATGAAAAAAACAACTATTGTATTGCTTTTCACCCTTTTTCTCATCCAACCACTTTTTTCCCAGACAGCTGTTTCAGGAGCGATTGCTTCCAACACAGTTTGGACATTAGCAGGGAGTCCTTATATAGTTACTGACAATATTGACGTTAGTGAATCCGCCACGTTGACGATAGAACCAGGAGTTGTGGTGAAATTCAGTGCTAACACCGGAATGGAATTGCACGGTTATTTGAGTGCAATAGGAACAGAGACAAACAGAATTGTGTTTACTTCTAATTTAACGTCTCCTACTATTGGATCTTGGAATGGTATAACAGTAATTGGCACATCGATTCTTCTGTTAGATAATCAATTAATCATGCAGTACGTAGATGGTTTATATGCAACAACGTTTGTCGATTTAGATCTTGCATATCATGGACCTTATAATTTTGAGAACTGCTATTTTGCGTATAACGAGAACGTAAATCATGATGGTGGTTCACCCTCTACCAATTTTCGTTCGTGTAGTTTTGAATACAACACAACCGGATTAAATTATTTTCAATTCGGAGGTACCATCAGCCAGTGCATTTTTGAGCATAATGTAAATGGCGCACTCAACACAGATAAGATTGATTCGTGTTATTTTAACGACAATTCAGGAATTGCACTTTCACCTTACGGTATCACTCGTGGTTGTAAAATCGTGAACAATGTGGTAGGAGTAAGTTGCTTATTTAATGCCGTCAATGATACATTTATTGATAATGTGATTACAAACAATGAAATTGGAGTGGAGATACTTTCTTATTTTAATGGCTCAATTACCTTTACTGGAAATACCATTTGCGCAAATAGTTTGTACAATATTTCCATGCAAGGAACAAATGATGCCGACTTATCGCAGAACTGTTGGTGTACATCAGACAATGTTGCAATTCGTGCAACCATTTATGATGAAACCAACGATCCGTTAGTGGGTGCGGTTACGTTTGCACCTATTGGCACAGATTGCCCGCTCAATGCGTTAAGCTTACAAGAGGAAGCATCTTTGTCTCCATCTGTTAGCGTTTATCCAAACCCATTCAGTGAGTCATTCACTGTTGAATTGGAGAACGCCGAGCATGCGACCCTCGTTTTGTATGAATTATCAGGAAGAATTGTATTCACTCAACCGCTCTCCTTTTCTACCACTATTCAAACATCCGATTTAAATGAAGGAATCTACTTGTATCATGTAACAAACAATGATCAAGTTGAAACAACAGGGAAACTAATAAAGGAGTAATTGACCTTTAATCAAAGTATTGAAATCCATTAGAACAATTGTAATGAGAATTGTATCGTTAATAGAATTTATTATTTCGGGTGATTTTGGAGGTGTAACAATTGGAATGTCTAAAACGGAATTACTAGAAAAACTAGGAGAACCTGATGAAATCATTGATTATGGCATTGGTTCATGCGGAATCAATTACGGATGGTATGAATT
Source organism: Fluviicola sp. (assembly GCA_043721195.1). Classification (GTDB taxonomy): domain Bacteria; phylum Bacteroidota; class Bacteroidia; order Flavobacteriales_D; family Crocinitomicaceae; genus Fluviicola. The sequence continues at coordinate 29,125 of JAYSRF010000159.1, forward strand.
CTATTATGATAAAAAAAGTAAGCAAATTACTGGCATTCAAAATGACCACCTTTCAGTTTGGCTAACAAAAGAAGGAATCAATGATGTTGATGACCACAAAGAAGCCATCTACTTTGAAAATTCGGAATTCAAAATAGACGTTGGATTTTTAAAGTATGGAGAAAATTTGTCCTACACTGAAATTGTACAAATGCTTCAACAAGAATCAATTAAATTTCAAGAAATTCATGATTTCCATTCTGGATGCATCATTCAATTCGCGAGTGGGGTTACAATGGATTTCACTGATTTTGATGATCAATGGTATATTAATAAGACGATGCCAGATAAGGAAAAGCTAGTGTTAAATGGTATTCGACTTTTTGAAAAGTAAAAACTAAAATTAGAAGAATACAACTGATTGCATCATTTTTCAGTTTCCTAACAACAATAAAATTGCATCATTCTGTTGATCAAATATTCACAAAAAAAGCCACGTAAATTCGCAATTTTACGTGGCTTTTTTAAGCTTAATTTTTATTGAAGATCAATCCTCTTTCCAGTTCTGATCACCGCCTTTTGTATACGGAATTGGAATGGCAGCTAACTTCGCTTCAAGTATTTTCACTTGCGTGATAATTACATCTAATTTCAAACGGAATACAGCGTATTCTTCACGCGCAATGACGATGTTTTCTTTTTGTGAACGCGTAACGCCTGTAGTACTTTCATACAATTGGTATTCCACATTGCCCAATCGACCTGCAATAGCTGGAGCTGTTTCCACTTCTTTTGAAGCAACTAAGCCATCGCCGTATAATAAGATACTGCATTCTTCTAGTGCCAATTTCATTGAACGAACATCTGCAAGTAATTTCAAATCTGCATTTGGGTAGTTGGTGATCGCATATTTCATTAAGTCCAGCTTCTCGGTTGTTTCACGCATTAATTTACCTGAACCTCCAACGCTACGGCTCAATTCTGCCACTTCTTTTCTGAATTTCATCAATTCAGCTACGTTTTCTGCAACCAATGTTTGATTGTTGAGTGCTTTGACAGTAAAATTAGTTTTTGGAACAATTTCCTCTGAAATGCCATTTTTCAAGAGCATGATTTCAACGGAATAGATTCCAGCAGCAACTAAATGACCATCATCACTTGATTCATATCGACCTGGTTTTGCCTTGTTCGGATTGATTGGGGAAGTTGATTCGGTGCGCAAATTCCACGTTAATCTACTAATTCCTTTCGAAGGAGATGTATGCAAGCGACGTACCTCCGTTCCTGTATTGTCGCGAATAATCAAAATCAACTGTGCTTTTTCTTCTTGTTCTTCTTTGCGCAATTCATCAAAAGTTG
>JAYSRF010000160.1:0-3696 GCA_043721195.1 Fluviicola sp.
ACCTCAGATGGTCCAGCTGGAAGATCAATGGCTATTCCCTTTTGTTGTGCAAATTGTTTGGCTGCTGTGACATATTGATTGCCAGGACCAAACAATTTATCGACTTTCGGAATGGATTCTGTTCCACATGCCATTGCTGCAATAGCTTGTGCGCCTCCAACTTTATAAATCTCCGTAATCCCAGCAATAGAAGCGGCATAGAGAATGGCAGGATTGATTTGACCATTCTTATCTGGAGGTGTACAAAGAATTCTACGCGGGCAACCAGCAATTTTAGCAGGAATTCCAAGCATTAACACCGTAGAAAACAAAGGAGCCGTTCCACCTGGAATGTACAAACCAACCGTTTGAATCGGGACAGATTTTCGCCAACAAGTCACACCAGTTGTCGTTTCCACCATCGATTCTACTTGCGCTTGGGTTTGGTGAAAGCGTTCAATGTTTGTTGCTGCAACTTGAATTGCTTGTTTTAATTCGGTACTTAATGATTCAACTGCACGTTGCTGTTCAGTAGGTGAAACGAGTAAATTAGCAACAGAAACTCCATCAAATTTCAGCGTGTATGCGCGCAAAGCACTATCGCCAGCAATTCCTACTTGATTGAAAACTCCTGCAATCAGTTCATTCAAGTCTTGTGACTTCAATTGTGGTCGCTCTAAGGCTATATCGAGTTCTTGCTGTTGAGGTTGTACAAGTATTTTCATTGTTCATTCTTATTTAAAAGTTGTTTTTCAATCAGTAGTTATACGACCATTTTCTCTATTGGAACAACCAAAATTCCTTGAGCACCTGCCAATTTTAATTGCTGAACAATGTTCCATGTATCTTGTTGCGAGACAACTGAGTGAACACTACTCCACCCATCAACTGCCAATGGTAAAATAGTTGGGCTTTTCATTCCCGGTAAAATGGAACAAATAGTATCTAGCTGATCATTCGGAGCATTCAACAGAATGTATTTATTGTCTTTCGCTGCCAAAACCGATTGAATGCGAAACACCAATTGATCCAACAGTGGTTGTTTGTCTGCATCAAATTGAGATCCTTTAATCAAAACAGCTTCCGATTCAAGAAACGGAAAAACTTCTCGCAATCCATTTTGAAACAAGGTATTTCCTGTAGAAACAATATCAGCAATCGCATCAGCTAAATCGAGCGAAGGTGCAATTTCAACAGAACCAGAAATGGTGTGAATTTCAGCTGAGATGTTCTGTGCTTTGAGGTAGTTTTCTACTGTATTTGGATAGGAAGTTGCAATGCGTTTTCCTTGTAAATCGGCAACAGTTTGAATGGCTGATGTTTTTGGAACAGCAAATGAAACCCGACATTTCGAGAAATTAAGTGCTTGAACAATTTGCACATCCACTGGGTCTTCATCAAGTATATTACTTCCAATGATTCCCAAATCTACCACTCCATCTGCTACATATTGTGGAATATCACTGTTGCGTAGAAAGAGCAATTCGGCGGGATAATCACTTGTAATGACTTTCAATTGTCCTTCTCGGTAATCAACTTTTAGTCCGCATTCACGGAGCAGTTTCAAAGATCCTTCTTGTAATCTTCCTGATTTTTGTAATGCAATAATCAAACGTTTCATGTTGTTTAAGTTATGCTTGACATTCGAGAAGATTTTTTTTGAGAGCTTGAAAATAGACAACAAAAAACCCGCTTGAAAGCCAAGCGGGTTAAAATTTATTGTAGATATACAATCATCTCACCAATGCGCTTAGCAGAGCAAATGATGATGATGATGTAAAAATTGTGTCATTTTCATGCGACAAATGTAAATAAGAAATTGAACAAAACAATTATTGTCCGAAAATACTACAAAAAAAACTGAAATACGTGACTTTTGAGCAAAAGGGAGTTGAACACTAGAAATTTGGTGAAACTGAATGAAATTGGGAGTTGTGGGAGATTTGGGTTTATCCTCCACCTTCCATCATTCAGCATGAATAGTCAAAATGGCAGAGCATACAGCATTCAGTTTACTAAACTGTTTTTCAAGTCCATTTATCGATTCAACTAATCGCTCCATCGATAAAAAAAATCAGTTGATCCGAGTGCATAATTTGTTCAGCGAAGAACATAATTAGCGCGTCGAAATGCATAATTTGTTCAGCGAAGTACATAATTAACGCGTCGAAATGCATAATTCGTTCAGCAAAGTGTATAATTAGCGCGTCGAAGTCCATAATTTGTTCAGCGAAGTACATAATGAGCACGTCGAAATGCATAATTTGTTCAGCGAAATGTATAATTAGCGCGTCGAAGTCCATAATTTGTTCAGCGAAGTGCATAATGAGCGCGTCGAAATGCATAATTGGCATCTCAACATGCACCATTTTTGTGTTAGCCTCCCATAAAGTGTTGGAAATTGACAATTAGTCCTCTGCACAAGAGGTTCACCCTTTTTAAATCCTGTTTTTTATCAAAAAAATACGTATTTATGCCATTCAAGTATTTCTACGCATGTCTAATCAATAGCTATTTTTTATCTTTGATCTCACTTACAACTAAATTCACTGTAAATTCTGATCGCGTTCGCTAATAGTTTAGCGGTTGCGAAAATGCCAAAATAGAGTACGAACTTAATAATACCACATCACATGTCCACTATTCCCAAACTAGCCAATGCTTGGATTTTCCTCAATGAAGATGAACCAACAATCAATGGAAATCCAGTTGGTTATAACGATCCGCAAAGCTCCTATCAACGGTTAATTAACCAAAACATTTACCAATCGGTTGACATACTGTTTCTCTGTTTTGCGGTAACGGTTCCAACAAATGATGCTACAATCCCAGCAGGAAACGGCTCTTTTTACACCTTACAAATGGGTGAAAGTTCACATCCAGATGGTTTGACGAATCAAGATTACATGAATAAAATCATTGCAGATGGACGACGAAACAATCCGAATCTTAAAATCGCACTGACTTTGTTGTGGGGGAAGGATGATACGATCACGAATGTTTTTGCAAATACCAACTATACGGCACAACAAAACGCAGATAACTTTGCTGCAAATTTGGTTGCTTATTTGAACTATTACGACTTGGATGGTTTTGATATTGATTGGGAATTCCCTATTTCTACAGCTACCAGTCAAGAGCAATTTCAATTGTTATTCACATCAATTGGCAAACAATTCAAAGCACAAACAGATAAAAAGTATTACTTAACACTTTCACCAGCTTCTGTTGACAACTTGGATCCTACAACAGTGAATAATTACTTCGATTTTGTTGCATTGCAATTGTATTCAGGTTTTACCAATCCATCAGATTTTATTCAAGCTGGTGTGAATCAAAACCTGCTTGCTTATGGTGCAAAATTTGAAAGTAATTTTCAAACTGCTGATAATGCATTTCAAGAAGCCCAAAAACTAGGATATTCAACCTATACAACTTGGCGACTTAATTCTGGAAATTTCGAATACGAACAAGATCAACAAGTAGCCTTGCACCAATTGGTTTTTCCGGCATAAAAGACATTCAACCATTCTTTAGTTCGTTCTAGAGAATGGTTGAATCTTCAATTTATTGAACCACACGTAATTTTAGTTGGACTTATCTTTGTTCGGTGTAATATCGTAAATAGAACTGATTTTCTCAAACTCTACAGCCATATCTAATTCCAAATCAATTAGTTTGCCCGTTCGCACATCAAACACACAACCATGAACCGAT
>JAYSRF010000161.1:0-3695 GCA_043721195.1 Fluviicola sp.
TCCATTGTCATTGCATTTACGGCAATCTTCATCATGAGTATCATGGCGAAGGACGTAACTGCTTTGTCATGGAATGTTTGGTACTTGATCAATAAAGAATACGTTGCCAAAGAATTGTGTGTGAACAAGGCGAAACCAAAACTGAAATGTAATGGTAAATGTCACCTTGCTAAACAATTACAAAAATTGGAAAACGAACCCGTAAAATCACAGAAGTCACCCGCTTCAACGATTTTAAAACTCAAAGAAACTACTTGGATTTCAAGTAACGAATTGATTCAACTACCAACAGAACTCCAGTTATTTGCTGCCGATCGAACAGAAAATAACTGGCCAACACTTACAGGAGCACCCCACTCTTTTAATAACCCTATTTTTCATCCACCTACCTGCTAATTGAACTAAAGAAGGTGTCTAAAAAGTAATAAAAGACTGCGTTATTTTCCGAAATCGACGTTGGTCATTTACTTGGGTATACTCCCAATAGGTTATCCTCAATGCCTTGTGTTTTATCAATTTTTAATCCATCTCAAGGGTTGACTCAATGATGATGCTTTTTAGACTGCCTCGAGTTTTATTGGTCTGATTTCACAGTGTATTTACTATGAATCAGTAGTAATTTGTTACTTGAATACGAGTATTTAACTGTTGTTAATCGATCTTAGATTGAAAACAGGAGTTCTTGCTATTCAGTATAGTTCAAACAACTATGAAAATTATTTTATTCATTGTTTGCGGATTGTTTTCCGTGAACATAAACGCTTGTGATGCTTGCGGAGCTGTCAATTCAGCTTTGGGATTAGGCACAGTTGCAGCGGGAAACAGGCATTCAATTGGCTGTACATACCAATGTCGCACCTACAAGAGCAATCATCCAGCAATTTTTGATGAACCAGCAATTAGTAGTACCGAGCGTTACCAACGGATTGATGTATCAGGAACCGTTCGCTTGGCCAATCGTTGGCAATTGAAACTGGCTCTCCCTTTTGTATCCAATCAGCAAACGAAAGAAGGCATTTCAATTGCTAAGCAAGGTTTGGGCGATCCAACCATTTCAGGGAATTATTTTATTGTCAATTGGCAAGATTCATTGGCAACAAAAAATATCCGTTGGAGTTTGGGTGCAGGAGCTAAATTACCTGCTGGTCAATTTGCCGAACCGCACAATGAAGTATTACTCCTTTATCCAGGAACAGGAACCGTGGACGCACTCGTGCAATCTTCGTTTTTCTTGCGCATCAACAAATGGGGATTGATTCAAGAGACAAATGGTGTATTCCGCACAACAAATAAATACGGTTACACACCCGGTTCGTTGTTCAATGCAACACTTTACGGTTTTCGTAAATTCAGTAATTGGTCGCTCTTTGGTGGTTTTCAATATGCTTGGAATGGTGTTGATTACCAAAATAGAACAGCTATCAGTAGTTCACCAAGTGAAGGTCGGATTCTCAGTACAACAATTGGAGGAACCATCCAATGGGGAAACGTACTGCTCCAAGCGAACTACCATCTTCCTATAATTCAAAACTTAGGAAGCGGTTATGTGAACCAACAAACTAGCGTTACAGCTAGCATTTATTATTTATTCAATTAAAACAAAAAAATGAAAACGATAAAAACACTTGCATTTTTTGCACTTATCATACTCTCAACTGTTGCCTGTAAAAAAGAGGATGAAGCAGTTGAATTTGAAGGCAGTCTAACGATTAGCGCGCCTGCTGCAAATGATACTATTCATGGAGGTACAAGTTTCGCCATCACTGGAACAGTGACAGGAAATGTAGAAATGCATGGTTATCTAGTTACCGTTTACAATCAAACTGATCAAACAGTTGTTTATTCAAGTACAGAAGAAAATCATGCTTCTGAATACAGTATTCAGCAAACTGTTAACCACTCACTTATGGTTGGAACTCCGCTGCGTTTGGTTGTTGAAGTTGAGGTTGATCATGATTCGGCACCGATGACCAAAGAGGTGTTGTTTTATTTTAAGCCATAGTGGTTTTTGTTAAAAAGAACAGTATCAATGCATTAAAAGCGCAATTACTGAGAGGTGTTGCGCTTTTTTTATTTCTGCTCCTATTTTCATTAACTTTAATTTCTGAAAACGATGAATATGAAAACTGTTCTTTTACTCTTTACAGTACTAACAATGCATGCTGTATTTTGTCAGGATACCACTTTAGTGAACGGTTGTATTCCTTTCAATGAATATCAGGGCTTTCCAATTCAACCCATTATTGTAACAACCACAATTCAGTTGCCAGCTTGTCCCTATACAATTGAAAATGCACTAGAAGACATTCAGGAGAATCGTTTATCCATTATTATTTCAGGCGGATTTCAAGGTTTCCCCGAAATGGATGAAGCCAAAACGGAAAAATTCAAACAAACATATAACGTTCAATTTGAATACATCGGCTGCCTTAGATACTACGACCCAGAAAAGGAGGATATAGAAGGCTACAATGAAACCATCTATCAGCATTTAGATGTGATTTATGGAACTAAATGGCGATCTGATTTTACTGCTTTGTTTTGAATTTTGTGAATCAAAAAACCCACCTTCATTACAAAGATGGGTTCAGTATAAAGAATGAAGAATCGAAATAAGCTTATTCTTTCACTTCTAATTTTTGAACACGTTCTTGCAATAACAAAATCAATTGTTTTAACGCTTCGTTTTCCGCTTTTTGTGCTTCAATTTGAGCTTGCTGTTCCTGCACAGAATTGATCAACATGTACGTCATTGCACCATTATCAACACCTAAATATTCTGTAGTACCACCTTTTGGATCATGATAAACCCACGGTTTCACCATGTAAGGAGCAATTTGTTGAAGGTCTTGTGCAATTACACCAATTCCAGTTTCTCTCGGCATATTCGCTTCACCTGTGTAGGTAAACCAAACTGGTTTGATTTTCATTAAGTCAGCAATTCCACTTGTATAAGGTAATACATTCGTTTTTAAACGACTATCAGAAGTAACAATCCATGCATTTGAAGTTGGTTTCGCTGCACTATTTTCTGCTAATTCTAAGCGGTAAGAAGGATTCGTAAGTCCAATTCCAATATTTCCATTGTAAAACGTCATGCGTTCAGCACCATTTTGGTAGATATTGACATTATCATCCCAATCATTGTCATTTCCAATACGCAATGCCGTTACTTCACCAGTTACAGCATAATATTGAATATAACCAGCATCACCAGAACCACCATAAGCATTATCTGGGAAACGAATTCCAAGACCAGGTCCTTGACCAATAGCTGGCATGATAGCACCTCCAACCACTTGGAATTTAGCTAATGGTAAATTCGTTCCTAATCCAATTCGATCTAATCCAGCATCTAAGAAGAATGAATTCGCATTTAAAGTTGATTCTATTCTAAAATCACGATCCAATCCCTGTTCGTTGAATACAAATTGTGTGTTAGCATCCAAATCAACTGAAGTGATCCCATTTTCATACAAAGCAAAACGACCATCGTCTGTATCTTCTGTCAATGCGGCAATGGTAACACCACTTGTATTCACAGCTGACCAATTGGTAGATCCACCAAAATAAGTTAATCCATTATCGCGCACTTCGAAGTGATTCACACCAGCATCTTGAATCACAAAATCTCCTGTGCTGTTTAAATCATGCGTGAGATTAAATGTTGAATGCGTCAACAATGTATTTTCAAT
>JAYSRF010000162.1:0-9695 GCA_043721195.1 Fluviicola sp.
GAATCCTCTGCCAACAAATCTGCATCGTCAACAATTACTTCAACTTGACGAGACAATGCATTTGCTTGTGTTAAAGCACCTTGAATTTGGTCAAACGTATACATTTCATAGAATTGCAAGTTTGCCGTAGATTGCATTTTCTCTTGAACCGTTTTTTCATCTTGAACTCCAGGAAGCTCAATGTATAAACGATTCATAATCATATCACGTTGAACGTTTGGTTGAGCAACACCAAATTGGTTGATTCGTTTGGTCATGATTTGTTCAACCCCAACCATTGAATTCGCAACTTTTTCACGGAAGAATGCAACGACTTCATTATTCGTAGAAGTTGTTTTTAATTCGTCAATTTCAGAAATATTAAATTCTCTAACCATCAAACGACTTCCATTCATTTTCTCGTATTCCTTTTGGAATAGACTAATGAAATCTCCACCACTTGTAGTATGAGTAGTTAATGCAGCATCATACGGTTTTTTGAATTTCAAATCTTTCGCATTCATTGCAAAACTTGAAACCAACTCAGGAACGGAAATTTCGAGTGTAACACTCATTCCTCCTACTAAGTCCAAACCAAGTGCTAAACTTCGTTTTTTAACTTCTTGAAAGTTGCCACCGATTAGTGGATAAACATCTTTCTGAGCATTTTTAATCAACACATCGTTCACAAACGCTGCTTTCGCCAATTCAAACGCCTCTGGGTCGTTAATAAAATCAACCGTCGTTAAATTCGGAAGCATCGCAGCAGTATCGCCTTCAGCAATTGATTTCCTTTTTAAATTTTCAGCAAGAACAACCGCCTCTTTTTCGGCATCATTCTCAACATTTGAAGCAACCCAGGTAAACGATAGTTGGTAAACACATACAATGGTTAACACAATCGTCAAAAACCAGAAAAATCCTTTATTACGCATTTCTTATTCTAATTAAGCCCGCAAATATAGAATATAGAGTTGGCAATGTCAACCTAGCGAGTAAAGCTTTTGAAAATAAATAGTATAAAACTATAGTTGATAACGAACAAATCAATACACAAACAGCTGATTATCTGTTAATAGTATGTGAAAAATCAATTAATTTTGACGCGAAATTTGACCAAGAATGATGGTGTTTTTCCTCTTGCAATGCAGCCGCAAAACGCGTTTTTAGGTCTTCATCAAAATATCTACGGATCGTTGTTGCAATTAATGGTGCTGTTGGTTGCGGAACAATCAACCCGGTTTTTTCATGGTGCACAAGCTCTTTTAAGCCTCCAGTATCCGTTGCAATAATGGGTAAATTAAAATGCATTGCAATCGATGTAATTCCGCTTTGAGTTGCCGATTTATATGGAAGCACACAGACATCTGCTGCCGAAAAATAAACAGGTACATCTTGGTCTCCAATATATTGATGAAACAGCTTTATTTTATGTGCAATTCCTAACTGTTTAATCTGCTCATCATATTTATCAAACGAACCATACACTTCTCCTGCTACCACTATGCAATAATCATCCGAAAGTTGAGCAGCAGCATCCAAGAGTAAATCCAATCCTTTGTAATCGCGAATAAATCCAAAAAACAAAACGATTTTTTTGTCAGAATCCAATCCCAGTTGTTTACACGCTACTTCACGATCCAATTGTTCTCCAAAATGATCGTAAACAGGATGATCAATGCGCAAGTATTTCGCGTCTGGTTTCAAGGAAAGTAAATCTGCTAAAACACTGTCCGACATTACAATAAATCCATCCGTGTGCTTTAAAAAATAACGGTTAAATGGTCCGTCAAAAAAGCGGTGTTCATGTGGAATAACATTGTCTAAAATACTGATACGTTTTGTTGTTGACAGCATGTGTTTTGCCACCGTTCCAAGAGAAGGTCCGAAAAAAGTCATCCAGTATTTCGTTAATAATAGATCTGGTTGAAATTTTCTGATTTTTCGGGCTGTAGACCAATAGGTAAAAGGATTCACCGAATCAAGCAAGCGAGTTGTTGGGATTGGATCAGCAACATCTTGCTCGGTTACCATTTGCGTTTCACCTGGAAATAGAAAATTCGGGTATTGCCGCTTGAAGGTAACTGCTTGAAGTTCGTGCTCCTGTCGTTCCAATTCGCGGTAAAGATTGGCATTAAATTGCGCTATTCCACCTCTGAAAGGAAACATGGTGGATAAAAAAGAGATTTTCATTACTGTGAAATTGAAACTACACGTTGAATGGCTAAAGCGACCTCATCTGCAGTTAAATCGTGCATACATGATTGATTGCGTTTACAGGTATTCCCATAATAACATTCGCAATTGGTAGAAGGCTCAATGATTTCACCTCGACCATATAACTCGAATTCGTGTTTATTGAAAATATTATTCATTAACACCATTTTTTTCTGCAATGCTGTCGCAATGTGCATCATCATGGAAACCTGCGTCAAAATAAGATCACAGGCATTGGTTAATGCGATAAATTCTTCTAATGAAAAATGACCGGGATAAAATGCCCCTGTATGTTCTGAAAGTGTTTTGTTCTTTTCATCTTCTAAAACGCCGCCTAAAAAGACAGGGAAATAGCCTTTCGCTTTCAGATCAGCTGCCAATTTTTCCCATGATTCAATAGGCCATAAACGTGTATTCCAACGTGGTCCACAACCAGTATTAAGACCAATGATCGGTTTGCCTTGAGCCAATTTAGTGAGCCGCTCTTTCCAAACTTCAATCAATGTGTTGTTGGTGTGAATTTGATAAGCATCTCCTCTGAATGTACGGTGACAAATTTCAAAAATTTCCTCGGGATAACTTTTTGTGTTCTCTTGTGAAAGCTGATCAAAAAAACCGGTCATTAATTTGTGTGTTGCAGCTGGAGTAGCGGGAAACAATTGTCCATCTTTCCAAGTGAAACCATATTTTTCTGTTGCTTCAACGGTTGCCAATAACAAACACGCTTCTTGTTCTTTATCGAGGTTAATTGCTATATCATAACTGGAATGCTGAATTGTAAACAATGAAAAAGCATCTGGTTTCAGAATAACATTAATGCTATCTTTTGGCAAAACTTCTGGTGATTGAGTAAGCCAAGTGATATGACAATCGGGATATTCTTCGCGAAATCGCGTCACTAAAGGCGTGGTCCGAATAACATCCCCCAAAGCACCTAACTTAATAATCAGGATACGTTTTGAGATGGGTTTAAACTCCGTACAACTCGAACAAACCGCTCCGTTGGTTTTATTAGGTAAGCAAGGAATTCCTCCTCTAAAATAAATGCAATTCTGATGTACACCTTCAAATCCAACAACTGGCATAGAAACTCATTTTGAACAAAAATAAGCGTTTCAATGAAATGACAGTGATGGAAGCACGTATTAAGCAATTATTGCTGACCGTAATCAATCAAACGCAGGATGATTTCGTATCCTTTCGTCACGTTTGTTGTATTCAGTTCCAAATTGAAATCCGTAAACTGTTTATAATACATACCTACTCCTTTGGCGTATTGCTCGTATTTGCGACGATAAACAATCTTGTTTGTATAATCATCCTGCTCAACTGTAATCGTAGAATCGAACGAAAATCCATTGATGGATGCGGGTTTATGAATTTCTCGGTAATAACAATCAAGTACGTCTAATGGATTGTAGGCATTACAATTCCATTCTTTGTACTTAGATGGAGAAAATACCAGTTTAATCGTGCGTTGATTTTCTTCCACTAATTCTGCTCTTCCATCTGCGATAATGGTTGTCCAACTATCTTTTAAAACCCATGGATGATTGACACTATCACGGAAATAACGCTCAAATCTGCGAGCAATACGTCCTTCATTATCCGTCATTGTATCGCCAATAACCGTTTTAATAAAATAATTGAGCGTATCATCTTGAAGCAATTGATCATTAATAATGATCTCACGCACTGAATATGTCACAAAACGACCTTTAGAAAGCGGGTAATAATCGTAATGAAAATTAGGTGTGTTTTCTTTTTTACAGCCTAAACTGATCAGAATAATGAAAACAATGGAATACCGCATGTGAAGTTTCTTGTTAGTTAAGAAAATCAGTAGTTATTGCTGACCGTAATCGATCAAGCGCATGATGACTTCTTTTCCAACAACTACATTTAACGTATCCAAATTCTGAATCCTGAAATCTTTGTAATGCTTGTAATACATCCCTACACCTTTCGCATATTGCTCATATTTACGACGGTAATCTACAACACTAATGAAATCTTCTTGCTCAACAGTAACTGTAGAATCAAAGGAGAAACCATTAATTGAGGCAGGTTTATGAATGTCGCGGTAATAACAATCGAGTGGATCCAATGTGCTATAAGTATTACAATTCCATTCTTTGAATTTGGATGGAGAAAATACGAGTTTGATTGTTCGTTGATTTTCTTCTACCAATTCTGCTCTTCCGTCTGCGATGATGGTTGTCCAAATATCTTGTAAAACCCATGGATGATTGACACTATCGCGGAAATACCGCTCAAATCTGCGTGCAATGCGTCCTTCATTATCCGTAATTGTATCGCCAATAACCGTTTTAATAAAATAATTGAGCGTATCGTCTTGAAGCAATTGATCATCAATAATGATCTCACGCACTGAATACGTCACAAAACGACCTTTAGAAAGCGGGAAATAATCGTAATGAAAATTAGGTCCTGAATTTTCTTTTTTACAGCCTACAATGATTAGTACAATCAAACAAGAACAAGTAATTAAAAAATGAGCAATGCGCATAGAACAAAATGTAGTTTGCCTAAAATTACATTTTTTTGAAGCAATTTCTAAAAAGAATGAATATCTAGGTAATTTCAACGAAGAAACTAGCCATTCGGGCTAATACCTAACTCTTTCATTTGACGCATTTTTTCTTTCAGTTCTTCGCCTTGCAGCTCACGACCATAATAAAAGTACTTTTTACCGGTTTCTTTTCCAGATGGGTCATAGGTTGCGCACCAACCATGCAGTTCACCTTTTTTATAGCGTTCAACGATCATTTTTGTACCACTTGGATGATTAATGGTATACATTCCTTCACGCACACCCTTTACGTAAGTTACTTTACTTTTAATTGTACCACTTTCAAAGTATTCTAACACCTCACCTTCTAATACGCCATTCACATAGTTAGAAACTTTTGCAGGCAATTGACGCTTGTCTTCTGGATCTTCAGAAACATAATATACAATGCATTGCCCATGCAGTTTGTCTTTTAAATAGGTTTCTTTTTTACTCAAACGACCAGACGGACCATAATAAACCCAAATACTATCTTTTAATTGATTTTTATAAATCCCTTGGGCAAATAACACCCCAGATTCATGATACATTACTGCACTAGAACGCCCTGTTTTTTCATCGTGTTTAACAACTGCTTTTACCTTTGTTGAAGCATAGTAATACGTAAATGTACCTACTGGCTTGTCATCTTTGAACTGCCCTTTGTATTCTAACGCTTTTGATTTAGGATAGCTTTTTTGCCAAGGACCTTGTTTTTTGCCTTTGGCATCTGTTTGATTGACAACTTGTCCCCACAAACTTCCTGTAAGAAAAACGATAGCTAAAACTCCAAAAAACTGCTTCATACGATTAATTTTATTCCTTCAAAAAGTGAGATTACTGATACATCAGCTTCTCTATGTTGTTCTCCTGTTTCAGATACAAAAACAGTTTTCATGCCAAGATTTTTTCCAAAAGCAATATCTGAATTAGAATCTCCAATCATCACCGATTTTTCAAAATCAATGGAGGGAAAATTCTTCTGAGCTTGCAGTGCCATTCCTGATGCAGGTTTTCTCAAATCACCGTCAGAATTGGCTAACTCAGGTGCAAAATAATAGCGATCTATCCTTCCACCATTCAGCATTATCAGTTGAGAACAATAAGCATGAATTTCAAATAGGTTACGTTCTGTCATGATTCCTTTACCAATTCCTTGTTGGTTTGTGACCACAACAATGGCTCCAAATCGCTCATTGGCAATCGCTAATGCATCAGCTACACCTGGTAATAATTCAAACTCTTCAGTTGATTTTACATAGTCATCAATCAGGCGTTTATTAATTACTCCATCTCGATCAAGAAAAAGTGTCCACGAAGAATCAATAGTGAAGGGTTTCATTAGATTTCTTTTTCTACCAAATAGACATTGCGGGTAGATGAATTCCGCCCTACCATTTCAGCTAAGAAACCAACTAGAAAGAATTGAACTCCCATAATCATTGCCGTTAACGAAATGTAAAATTCTGGTCTGGATGCAATTAGTCGAGCATGCGTATCAAAGAATAGTTTACTCATTCCTAAATAAAACGCAAACCCAAATCCGATAATGAACAACAATGTACCAATTGCTCCGAAAAAATGCATGGGTTTTTTACCGAATTTCCCCATAAAAACCACTGACATTAAATCCAATGGACCATTTAGAAATCGGTTCAATCCAAATTTTGTTGTACCATATTTTCGTGATTGATGAATCACAACTTTTTCACCAATTCGAGCGAAACCAGCATATTTTGCTAATGCAGGAATGTACCGGTGCATATCGCCATACAATTCGATGCTTTTAACGACAACACGTTTGTAAGCTTTTAGTCCACAGTTAAAATCATGTAGGTAAATTCCAGTCAATCTTCTAGCTGCCCAGTTATATAATTTGGTAGGAATGGTTTTCGTAATCGGATCGTAACGTTTCTTTTTCCAACCAGATACGACATCGTAATCTTCTTCAATGATCATGCGATACAATTCTGGTAATTCTTCAGGAGAATCTTGTAAATCAGCATCCATTGTGACAACTACTCGACCTTTCACCGCTTCGAATCCCATTTGTAGTGCAGCAGATTTCCCATAATTACGTTGGAACTTAATTCCGCGCACATTGGAATCTTTTTCTTGCAGGGATTCAATTACGGACCATGATTCGTCCTTACTTCCATCGTCAATAAAAACAACCTCGTATGTTAATTTTTGTTGAGTAAGTACCCGAACAATCCAATCATGCAATTCAGGAAGCGATTCGGCTTCGTTGAACAAGGGAATAACTATCGAGATTTCAGGCTGTGTCTCCAATTTTTTCAATTTGCTTCAAAAATAGCGATTCTCTTTTCATCATGGACGATTTTGATGCTGCAGTCTTCAACACTCATTCCTTAATAAATCGAATAACCTCTTCACCTACTTGGAAAAAATAGACACCCTGAGCTAAATGGCTTACATCTAAAACAGCTGATTCTGTTGAAATTTCACCTTGTTGAACCATGGTTCCTGTTGGTGTGAAAATCTGATATTCATGTTCCCCAGAAACGACCACATTCAACAATTCGTTGGTTGGATTGGGAAAAATTTGCAACTGAAATTCATTCGTTTCTGTTAAGGACAAAACAGGTTGATCGGTAATCATAAACAAGTCAAAACCACCTTCAGTAACATTTATATCACCCAAATCGGCAGTCGTTATGCGCAATTGCATATTTGCTGTCGGTGTGATAAAAAATGGAATGTAATAACTTTCTGGTTGCCATGAAACAGAAAACCCAGAAGTAAGTAGTTGTTGTAATAACACTTGGGTAACTCCATTTGAAATATAAACCTTTAAGGTGTCATCAATTAAACCTGGTCCGTATTGGTTAAAAAACCACAATTCAAAATAGATGTAGGGATTTGGATGTGTTGATAAATCAAAAACTGGGGAATATAAATTTACTCTACCTCCATCCACATCATCGAAATCTGAACTGATTGTTTCAGCATTTCCTGTTAAAAAAGCATAACCATTACAATCGTACATTGCATCTTCCGGTGGCGCAGCATTGTCAGCAGCTGTGTTTGGGATACCACGCTCCCAAAAACCCGTTGTAGCTGTGTCTGTAGTTGTTGTCCAGCCAAAATCAAACGAAAAATCATCGTAAAATCCTGTTGGTAATTGAATGGTAACTGTTCCTGTTGTTCCATCAAGATTGTACGTTCCGCATTCTGTATGATAACCCCATTTACCAGCTGTTATGGTCGAGTTTCCTGGGTAATACAATTGAAAATCATGATCGCCAAAACCATTTGTTTGACCTTCTTGTATCATTTGCGGAACTTCAATACGCACATCTGCTCCAATGATTGGATTTAAAAATTCATCTACAACATTTACCGTTAATGGAAATGGCGGAATTGGGACTAAATCAATTGTATCCAGCTCTAAAACACCATTGACAAAGTTCACAGGAATCGTTTGAGGATAATAAGCAACCTTGTAAAAGGTCACGTTTTTGACTCCTGGAACAACTGTTCCAACGGCAAATTTCCCCAACGCGTCTGTAAGATCAGTTTGAGGGTCGAGTTCCATTGTTACCGAAACATCAGGGAGAACAGCTAAACTTAATGCATCGCGGACTAGACCTTCATAGTAAGCAGCTGGCAAAATCGTTGGTTGAATCACAAATAATCCTTCACTCATATCGGAAGCGAGCATCAATCCGGAAGGTAAAAAAGGATAAGCGCCCCAACTTCCGTTAAATGTGCCCGTTTCGAGCGGATGTGTATCGTAATTCCCAATTTCTACCAAATTGTTTGGTCGGCTCATATCGTGCATCGTAATTCCATCTGTATAATACGATGAAACAATTAGTGAATCGTCCAGAATAAAGGCATTGTGTGGAATGATATTCAAACCAGGGCTACTGCGAATGCGATCAACCTCTTGGATATTATTGGGGTTATTCACATCGTAAAGTGTGAGGTAAGAGCCAGCAATTTCATCTGTTGTAACAGCGTAATTATCATCAGAGGTTACCCACACATTGTGCGTAAAGCTATTCGGAGTAATTTGAGTATTTAGTAAAACGGGATTAGCATGATCTGACACATCAATGATTGCTAGGATACCTTCTGCAATATGTGCTCCATAAAGTAGGTTTCCTTGCGCATAGGCATCATGGCAATACCAATTATCAAAGATCCCAACTTCAATTGGATTCATCGGATCTGTGTGGATATCTAAAATGATTAGTCCTCCATTACCGCGATTTGCACCACAGATATACGCCCAACCTCCTAATGTATCGATAAAGATGTCATGCGCACTTGACCAAGGATTGATATTTGGTCCAAAATAATACGTTGTTGTTAATGCTGTTGAAGCAGGTAGAGTAGACATATCAATGATCAATAAACCATCATCTGCTTCTGTAGTAATGTAGGCATAATCACCGTACACTTGTAAATCTCGCCAAATGGATTGTGTACCTGGTTCCCAAAAAACTTCAGTCGGTGTTGCTGGATTCTGCAAACTTACGATTGACGTTCCAGCGGTGGTTCCAACTAAGGCATATTCAATCCCCGTTTCATCTACATAACCCCAACAATCGTTTAGACCAACCGAATGAAGCGAAGTGTAGTCAACGTGACCAACTAATGACATGTTTAATTGCGAATGAGCTGTAGATCCAAGTGCTAGACCAATGAGCAAGAATAAAAACTGTTTAATCATGCTGACAAGTTACAAAGAAAAAGTTTGGGTCTAAAACCAATCAATTCATTAAAGACCAGTTTTATTCAATTTCTTGAAAACCCAACACTTTGGATTACAGAATGAAAATGGCGGCTATAATAAAGATAATGATAATCACGATATATTGCCAAACATCAACAAAATAAGGGAAATAGCGTTTATATGCTTCCTTCAATTTACTCATTTGACAAAGATAGGAATTTG
>JAYSRF010000163.1:0-30108 GCA_043721195.1 Fluviicola sp.
CGAAGAGGAGTCATTCGCAATCGAAGATGCAAGAATTGGTAAATGAGTTTGAAAAGTCGTTGTAGTAGTGGAAATCTTCAACCTTAAAAGAACAAAATAAGGGGTAACTAAAAATGGAGATAGACTTTCGTCGTATCTCCATTTACCTTTTAACACCTAACACTATTCACTTTTAACCTATCAATTTACTTTAGCCAAAAGAAATGCTACTATTAGGGAAATCAACCAAAAGCCCCTATTATCAAGGTTTCTAGCGAATTCCAATATTTATAGCATTCAATTAAGTCTTCAAAAACGAAGGATGTCTCTTCAAAAACGAAGTACAAAATGGTGATAGAATGAATCGAATTTATCTCGACTACTTACCTGAAAGTAAACACCTTAATTTCATAATAAATTATTGGCTAGTTGTGAAGTGTAATTTCAATCCCATCAACAAAATCACCTTGAGTTGATGTTTTTATTTCGAAAGCTATCTGAGGATAATTAGACGATAAACCCAGTCCTTTGAGCTGTTTTTCATCAAATTGAATGGTGTAATTTCCAGGTGCTAGTCCCATGTAAGAAAAAGAGCCATCTTGTTCGGATAATCCTTTTCCAATTTGTTTATTGTTACTATCCATGATATAGACAATTTGTCGATAGGCTGGTGAAATCTTTCCGTTTTTGTCGAGTAAAACTTTCATTTCCAACTCTCCCATTGGTTTGACAGGAATATAAAATTTTGTAATTTGATTTGGATTGGTAACCACTGACCATGTTGTTTTTTCCAGGATCCATGAAATATAGGGGAACCCGTTATTTACCACTGTTAATAAATAGGGCGAATAAGGTTCTAGCGAAACGAACCGATGAATCGTATCATTTTCTATCATGACTTGTTTTCCTTTGTTAATTGCAACGGCTGCATTTTTAACCAATGGCTCATCATTGTCCTTTTTATTGTTGTGGTTAACATCCAAAAAGACTAAAACGTCTATTCCAGCCCTTCCAACACTATTACTATTGCTTACAAAAACAGGATTGGGTTTACCCGTAAAATGTATACTTCCTGCCATTGTTTGAGTACTTGATATATCGTTTTTTTGCATCGTTATGTTTCCACTGGTTCTCATGAAATTGAAATCGACATAAATGGATACGCCAACTTGTAGGTTTTTCGTAGAATAGGAATAGTTCAAATTGGTTTGGGCAAAAAGCATTTTATTGAATCTTTTTTGTAGTTGCAATGCACTACTAACAGGACTTTCACGTGAAATATTATACGATGAGTTGTGAATGATCGTCCAGTTATTTTTTAAATAAAAAGAAGTATTCCAACTCAAAACTGTTTCTTCGCTTGTAATGAAAGTAAATCCAGTATTTATTCTTTTATAAAAAAACGAAATAGCCGATTCACTTATAAATGAATAGCGCTCGTTGCTAAATGTAAAGCGATCAGCATTTCTCACATGTATTTTCAACTTTCTATTCCAGATTGGAAGATTAATTCCTAATTCAGATTCTCCCCAATTGATTGTTTGAATAATTAATTGGTTTTTTAGGTATTGACGGTGTTTTCCTGTAATCACAAAATTCCGTTTAGTTCTATGCATTAATTCTACATAGTGATTCGAATTGTGTAAATAGCTGTAATTAAGCAGTGTGTTTTTCCCCAAAGCAAGGTTGAACGATCCCGAAAAAATGTTTTTGTTTAAACTACTTCCTTCAAAATATTCATATCCAGCAATTATTGTAGCCCAGCGGCTTAATCCATAAGACATTTTTGTTTTATTGAACATCAATCGAGTAGAATCAGCAGTAATTCCTGTAAACGTTTGATACTCGAAGTGCTTGTGTGTTGTAAAAGAAAACGGGATGTTAATGGGGATTTCTTCAACGCTTTCTTCTCCCCACGGTCCATAATACCGAATCAGAATGATTGAACTGCCAAACACCAACGGAATTTCAAAATTAAAATAGCCGTTCATGTCAGCAGTTGTGAAATTCACCAATATTCCGTTGACGTATATTTCTACCTCCCAACCTGGATTTGTTTTTCGTTGAATGAGATAGCTTCCAAATGTTTTTTTAGAGGTATACGGCGTATTCGTCAATTTGACTCCATAGAAGTTTGAAATAGTTTGACCAGTAAGACTTATATTGACATTTCCCGCTTCAATTTGTTTTAGTAGAGTGAATTTATCATTTACATACCTCCATTTAAGACTTGTATTCTGGAACTTAATCACACTATCTCTTGTTACCAAGGATCTCCAATTCAATTCACCCCCCAACACCTCCATTCCAATAGAACTTCTGAATTGTTGCAAGTTTCCTCCTAAATTATCTTCCTTTGATTGTAAGTTCCAATCCATTACCGCTCCTCGAATCCAGTTCCATTTTCTTGAAATAGTAGTATCGGCATAAACTTCTCCTGATAATGTGAGTAAATTCGTTCTAAGTTGTTTAATTCTTAGTTGTTTAATAACTGGCAATTCGATATCAGAACGAAGAAAAAGGGTTAATTCTCTAAAATTAAAATCCATGGTCATCCCAAACATTTTCTCAAAGATCTCCTTGGGCAAATAAACATCTCTAAAATCAGCTATTATTTGTTCGGGCTTTAACACTTCTGATTTATCTCGAAAGGTGATTAAACCTGAATTAGTATTGAGTGAATAGGTGTTATCATTGCTGAGTATAAAG
Organism: Fluviicola sp.; assembly: GCA_043721195.1. Lineage (GTDB taxonomy): Bacteria > Bacteroidota > Bacteroidia > Flavobacteriales_D > Crocinitomicaceae > Fluviicola. Next base: position 2,689 of record JAYSRF010000163.1, read on the forward strand.
CCACTGATGGTATCCAATTGGATGGAATGATTCAAGTAAATCTCCAATTTGCCAAACAAATCAATGATTGGTAAATAAATCTTGTCATTGGAGTAAATCGCTTCCATTTCATACATCCCAAGTTTGTCTACATTTAAATTGATGGTGAATTGGTCATATTCTACTTCGTCTTGATCCTGACTAAACGCAGAGTCCTGTATACTCATAATGAATATACAAAAAATGAATGTCGCTATTTTGGTCAAATGGAATAACATCTCAAGTCATTCAAGTATGATGAAAACATTGAATCTCCCGATATACTTACCAGGAGATTCAACTGATGCGTCTTGAACAACTAATTTCGCACCAATACTATATAAGAAACCAGATTCAGCGTTATCTGGACTCACAAAATGTGTTGATTCAGTAACAATTGGTTCGCAAATAATAGCACCGCTAGATTCACCTTGTAATTCAATTATAGGTTCAATCATTACATGAATCATTGTATTGGATGGGCATTTAATTTCGAAAACAGCTGGTGATACTTTTAACTCTGAATACAATAGGATGACAGATCCATTTGATGATCTTATTCCATCGCTAGTGATTTCGATACTGCCTCCTAACTGTCCAGGATAAAATGCACCAAAACTAAGATTGGATAACTGTGTAATTGAAATACGGCGTTCTTCCTGATTATCTTGAATTGATTCTCCATTATTAGTGGAAAATTCTTTGTCCAAATTGTTTTGAGCGAACAAAAAACAAGGGAACGCAATAGCGATAGCAAGGATAGAATTTTGGAATGTCCAATCGAAACAACACATCACAACTACAATTACAAAGTGATTGGTTGTTCGAAATAATACACTTCTTTCCCATCAATTTTCGAAAAATACTTCAGCGCGATTTTTCCTTTTGAAATATCTACGGTTTCAGGGATTGATATCGGAATTGAAATATCTCGCGAATGGATGGGTGTATAAACCGCAACACCATTTACTTTTCCTAGAAAGGTCTTCACACCTGTTTCTGAAGTATGTTCGACTTCCAAATTGCCAAATGTAGAAATAGTTCCATAGCGTTCAATTCTACAATCAACTTGTTTTATGCCGTTTACCTCAGTTACTTTTATATCATTTGGGTTCGCTTTTACAACAGACTGTCCAATTCGAACAATAACTGGGATCGTTATTCCATAAACAGGCACTAATTTGAAACCAATTCCTGTAGAATCTGTTTGGGTTCCCATGTCTGGTGTTTCATCCACAACGGATCTAAAGTATAAATGAGAGCGGTATTCTCCTGTTGCTAAATCGGGCGGTGTTTTTAATTGAAGCCTCACCATTTGAGCTTCATTGGGTGCCAACGAAACTGTTTTAGGGAAAATCCGAAGGTATTTATCTGCAAATAAAATACTGTCTTCGGCCACATCTATTTTCTCCAGTTTTCCAGTACTCAGCATTTTGTATTGTAAAAAACTGATTGTGTACCTGGCAGTATCTTTTCCAGTATTAGCAACGGTTAATTCCTCGATACTTTTTCCGTTTTCAAATACTACCCGAAATGGGGTAATCAATAAATCACTTTGTGCATTAGCAGTTAAACCTGCAAATAGGATTGCAATTAAGAATAGTTTATTTTTCATGATAGATCGTTTTCATCTACCAGTTCAATTTTTATTCCGTTTATTATAAAGTGCTAAAAATCAAATAATTAATAATTGAAGCGAATTTGAAATCGTATTTTTCACTTCGTTTTCGAAGAGTTTTTTTCAAAAACGAAGAATTTCGAACAATTTAAATCTATAGATTATATTTCTGTAATCTTCTATGAAGCGCATTCCACTCAATGTTTAACAATCGTGCTGCTTCGGCTTTATTAAAATCCGTTTTTTCCAACGCTCTAAGAATGGTGTTCTTTTCTATTTCTTCCAAATCAAATGTTTCGGTCAATGTTTTGGTATTCGAAAAGGACTTAATGATATCAAAATGTTTGCTTTGAAGTTCATTTTCGTTGCAAAGGATTACTGCCCGTTCCATTAAATTCCGCAACTCCCTGACATTTCCCGGAAAACGGTATTCATGAAACAATGCCAATGCGTCATCACTAATTCCACGAATATCCTTACCCATTTTAGTATTGAGGGACTTCAAAAAATGATTCGCTATGATCGGAATGTCATCTTTTCTTTCTCGAAGCGGTGGGATATGGATGATAAATGTTCCGAGACGGTGAAATAAATCCAATCGGAAGCTCGTATTTTCAGTTAACGATTCAATGCTTTTGTTAGTTGCAGAAACAATTCTCACGTCAAAAGGCACACTCTTTTGCGTACCAACTTTTGTGTATTTTCTATCCTCCAGTACGCGTAATAATTTTACTTGCAGGTTTAAGGTCATTTCGCCAATTTCGTCTAGAAAAAGGGTTCCTTTATTGATTGTTTCAAACCAACCTGCTTTATCTGTTGAGGCATCGGTAAAACTGCCCTTCGTATGACCGAAAAATTCGCTTTCAAAGAGAGCATCAGGAATGGCAGACATGTTTGAAGCTCCGAATAATTGATCTTTTCTATTACTGAAATCGTGAATGGCTCTTGCTACCAATTCTTTCCCTGTGCCACTTTCACCTATAATCAGCACAGAAGTATCAGGCGTTTGGGCAACCATTTTAATTTGTTCTGTGACAGCTAAAATTTGTTTTGATTTTCCAATGATCGTCCCAATTTCACTTTTTAGTTCGTTCTTTAAAAGTACATTTTGTTGTTTTTGCTTCGTTAAATCTTGTTTTAGCTGAGAATATTTCATCACTCTTTCAATAGACATCCAAATATCGGCAGGAGTAAACGGCTTTTTAAAATAATCTGCAGCTCCTTTTCTCAATGCTTCAATTACTGTGTCCATATCACCTGAATTACTAATCAAAATCACCTCAATTGCAGGATATGCAGCTTTTATTTTTTCAAGTAATTCTATCCCTGTCATTTCAGGTAAGATGTAATCAGAAATAACAAAATTGATGTTCTCCTTTTTTAGTATTTTCAATCCGTCTGATGGACAATCGGCTGTAAATACATTAAATTTTTCACCCAAAATGGAAGCTGATAAACGTCTGTAAAATGGATCGTCATCAATAATTAATAGGTTCAGGTTTGTTTCCGCTTCTTCCATGATTTAAAACGATTTATCGATGATTATTGTAAAGATTGTTCCTTCTTTTGAAATGCTACTAACTTTCAATTCTGCATTGTTTTTTTGAATAAGGTCTTTTATAATTTGAAGTCCCAAACCTGAACCTTTTTCTTTATTGGTTCCATTGGATTTGTAGAACTCATTTTTTACAAATATTTTTTCTAAGACCTCTTTGCTCATTCCAATTCCAGAATCTTCCAGTAGTATCGCTATTTGTTGACCTTTATCTTCGGATGAAAACGTGATTTCCCCACCTATAGGTGTGAATTTTATGGCATTTGCGAGTAAATTTCGAAAGACCACTTCCATGTATTTTTCGGTGCAAATGATTTTAACTTTTTCATCCACATTGTTTTGGATTTTCAGTTCTTTCGAATCGGATTGTTGCTTTAAAAAAGCGATAACTGTATCTATGATTGGTTTAAGCTGTTTCGACTGTAGTTGATAGGTTTGTTCGTTCATCAACAATTGTCCCCATTCAATCAATTCATCTATTAGTTCATTGGTCTTTTGGGTTTCAGTATCCAACATGTCTAACAACTCTTTAAAAACGGAAGAACTCGAATCTAAGTGTCCTCCGTTCAATAGCTGCAAAAACTGGGTGATTTTATTGAATGGGGCCTTAATATCATGCGCAATAATTGAATAAATCATGTCTCTGTTTTTATAAAGCTCTTTCAGTTTTCGCTTAGAAAGAAACAGATCAAGGTGAGTGTTCACTCTGGCAAGAAGTTCAAGTCTGTTAAATGGTTTGAAAATGTAATCCACTCCCCCTACTTCAAAAGCTTCTAAAATGTCATTTGTTTGCGTTTTGGCTGTCAAAAATATCAGTGGAATTTCTTTTAAAGAATCAATACTTTTAATCCTGCGACACGTTTCAAACCCATCAATTTCAGGCATCATAATATCCATTAAAATCAAATCAATTTCATTATTTAAAAGCACATTAATCGCGCTCTCCCCATTTAAGGAAACGGCAATATCAAACCGTTCTGATTGAAGAATGTTTCCAACTACTTTGAGGTTCTCAATATTGTCATCAACGATCAATATTTTGGGTGTGTAGTGCATGAAAAAATAGGTTTGAGTGTGTGTGTTTATTTATTACTACATTATTGGTATAATGTACTTCAATAAAGAAGTATAGTAGTAATCTTTTCATTCTCGAATTCCAAGAGCTTTATCTTAGAATCACCTTTGGCACTTGTTGATTAACCGATGTCATTGTTCTTAATTTATAGCGTTTAATTGTATGATTTTATAATTCGAGCGTATGTTTTCTTTTAAATAAAACAGCACTACTTACTATGAACAATATAGCGTTATTTTCCGATAATAACTGCAGGTATCTTGCAATTACTTTTCATGAATTAATTAGTTAGTTATGTTCTTTCTTTCATCAATGATGAGTTGAATTTTTTTAAGTAGCGTAGGGAATTCGTTCAATGTTGCTGAAATCTCCATTAGATTAACGTTATCAACGTGATTCAAAATCAGTTTGGAATAATTTTCTAAATATTCGAAGTGATACTTTTGAGCGAATTCAACTAAATTAACTCCGAATTCTTCAATTCGAAATAAAACCATTCCATCTTTTATCTGGGAATAGGAAGGAAGAAAATTATGATTCAAACTATCTAAAATCTCTGGGAGCTTATCGCCGATTTCAGGATTTAAATGAACACTCAAGCTTTCATCTAGTTGATCAACTGATGAATCGGGCACTGTTGTTTTGTAAGGCAAATATTTCATAAGCACATTTACCAATTCTCCTTTATTGGTGGGTTTATATAAAAAACCATCAAAATGACTCGATATCTCTTGATCAGTATTCGCTGAAACAGATGCTGTTAGTGCAATAATTGGTACGTTTTTGAATCTTGTGTCTGATCGTAATTTTTCAGCTACCTGATATCCATTCATGTCTGGCATTTGTATATCCAAAAGGATCAATAATGGCGTAAACGTTTCCAAAATCCCCAACGCCTTTTCACCACTATCAGCAGAAACAATTTCTAATCCCATTTCGTCCAATAATCCTTCAACTGCCAGTATATTAGAAAGCACATCATCAACAACCATGATCAAATTATCTTCGAAATGAACATTGTCGATCGGTAAAAAAGGATTCGCTTTTTCAATTAATTCATTACAAATTTCAACATGTGGAATAATCAATGAAAACTCAGAACCTTTTCCAGGGATACTGCTCAATTCGATTCGACCATTCATTTTTTCAGCCAATCGCTTAGAAATAGATAATCCCAAGCCCGCGCCAGCATAAAGACGGTTTGACTGCCCTGATTGTTGTCTAAACGCATCAAAAACCAGTTCCTGTTGATCCGAGGGAATTCCTATTCCCGTATCAATGACATCCACCCTTAATTGACCTTTCGTTTCATCAATCGGTTCGAATAACAAGTTGATTCTCACATATCCTTTATTCGTGAACTTCGTGGCGTTACCTACCAAATTAAAAATGATTTGCTTTACTCGAATTTCATCAAGCAATAACCCTCTAGGAAACATCGGATCTATTTCTACAGAAAGTGAGACATCTTTTTTTAGGGTTTTCTCAAAAAACAGCAGCTTAATTTCATTCACAATGTTGATGATGTCAACGGGCATTTTTATGATGTCAATCTTATCGGCTTCAATTTTTGACAAATCCAAAATATCATTTAGCAATGCTAAGAGCAAATTTCCACTACTTAAAATTGATTCGATCATCTTTTTAAATTGTGGATTATCCGTTTTGTGATAAAGGGTTTCACTAAAGCCTAAAATAGCATTCATTGGTGTCCTGATTTCGTGACTCATATTCGCCAAGAATTCAGTTTTTGCATTACTTGCAGCTTCAGCTTTTTGTTTTTCATCTATGCGTTTGCGTTCTAAATCGGCTCGTTGTTTCACATTCACCAACATTCTCGAAAAAAGGGAAAGCAACGATTCTTCTTTTTCTGTGTAAACTTTATGTTGCTTTACTGAATCAAAACCAACAAAACCGATGCAATCATCACCGTCCATCATTGGTAATGTGAGCAGGCTTAGTATTTCTTGTTGTTCTAGAGGAATGCGTACTTCATGACCTTCAGGTAATTCATAAACATCGGGAATATTCATGCTTTTTCCTTGTTTATGCGTTCCCGCCCAAATTTTTATTGTTTCTAACGGCAAGGCTTGTAATTCATTGATTTGCGGTGATACACCTGCTGCACACCATTCATGTGTATTGGTACAGATTCCTTTAATCCAATCATAGCTAAAAACATAAGCTCGATCTGCGCCTACAAATTGTCCTAAATCTCTTAATGATTTGTGAATGACATCTTCTAGCTGATTCAACTGAATATTGATATACCTAGATGAAATATCCATCAATATTCTTTGTAAATCTGTTTGATTTTCAAGTGTTTCTTCGATTTTTTTTAACTGATCAGCATAATCGATAGTTCCGGTAACTAAACAAATGATCTCTTGATGATCTTGAGGGATCAATTGCAAGCGATACCTATTATTCAACTGATCAAAAACAGATCCATCAACTGTCTTTTCATGCACATAATTGATAAAGTGAGCTAATAATCCTCCCCAATCAAAACCATTGGTATTGACCTGCAATTCAGAAAACGATTGTAGCAATAAATCAGCTTCTTCTCTTTGCACTATTTCAGTGAACGAATCATTTACCTGAATTATTTTGGCATCAGAAACGATTCTTGTTTCATCCAAAATGAGTTTACATTTCGCAAATCCGCAAAGCGTAAATTGAATAGCAGTCGGAATATCGGTCATAACTGAAATTTAGTAAATGGAATATAGTGTACAACGCAGTCTTAAATTAAAAAAAATAATCAACTCTGCCTTAAATAAATTTCGAAACAAAAAAAACATAGCGATACTTTGAGAAATTGGCTCTCCAAATGCCTTACATTCTTCTCTTCATCACCTTGCTTTTTGCTACAAATCCAAGAAAAATCGAATTAAATAATATTTCTTAGATTATTATCCTGCTGTACCTTACGTTTTTTATCACTGGATAACATAGCCGAATTGATTACTTCAATAAGACGATCAAAATTTAACTTGTTCTTCTCTAGGTAATCGAATGCACCATATTTAAGCGATCGAATAGCAATTGTAACAAATTCTTGACCAGAAAGAAAAATCACAGGTAAATCTGGAGATTTCGATTTAATCTCACGTAGAATATCTATCCCGTTTTCCTCCATGAGCCAATAATCTAAAATCACAATATCACATTCACTCATTGATACCAAACATTCGGATGTGTTTCTTGCAACTTGAATTTGATTAATTCCTTCAGTTTCTAGATGTCTTGTTAATAGATTGGTTACGAATGGATCATCATCCACCAATAACACGCGTAACTGTTCTGTATTCATAGTAATAATATTAGTAGCGATATTCCTTTTTTTAGAATAAATGTGCCGTTAAATTAATCTATTGATTTACAGTATTTTGAATCAATAAATTATTGAACTATTTTCTAATAACTAGACAACAATCTCAAATTAAGACAAGCAATTACATTAGAAATAAGCTATGGCACTCTTCGTTTAGATCAATTTAATTGTAGAAAAAACAGTTAGCAAAGTAAAAATGTGTCACTATTTAGGTTTACTGACTACAACCCTTTTTTGACTTTGTAGAAAAGAAGTATTACTACTTTTAATCAGACAACAATGCTAACCAATAAAAGAGATTTCTTAGATAAAAGAAAACCAATTTGATGAAACGTTCAGCTTCAATGAGCTGTAATTACCAGAACAGTAATAAAGACAGATCAATTAAACAACTACAGTACTTTTACTGAGTTCATTTACAACCTCTTTCAATTGAGAGATCAACTGCAAAGCCTTCATTTCAAATAATTGAAAGGGTTCAATCCCAGCTTCAATTTCACGGAGCAAGTCGCGGATTGGTTGGATCGCTACATGATCAATCGAAGGTTTCATTGAATGTGCCAAACGACTAATTTTCTCAATATTCTTTTCTAACAAAAGAGATTCCATCTCCTTGACTTTATTGGTTGTTTCATCAATCACTAATAATACCATTTTTTTCATAAAAGCAGCATCACTATTTGTATTTCGGTGAAGTAAGGTTAAATCTAAAAGGGTCGTGTTTTCACGATTATCTGTAGTAGTAGTTTCCATAATTAGCTTTTCACGTTTAAGAATTGTATACATTTCCTTTTGAAGTACTTCTTGTGTAAATGGCTTTGAGACAAAACCATTCATACCTACCTCCATACATTTTTCTAATTCACCTTTAATTGCATTAGCAGTTAATGCAATGATCGGTGTAGTGATTTTTAGTTTATTTCGAATCATCCAGGTTGCTTGTAATCCATCCAACACTGGCATTTGCATATCCATTAAAATCAAATCAAAGGTACTGTATTTTAGCAAATCAACAGCCTCACCTCCATTTTCAGCACAGGTTACATCTACTTTCCATTGTTCTAAAATCGTTTGTGCCATGAACCGATTAATTTGATTGTCTTCCACCAACAAAACACGAACACCTTCAATGTTTTCCATTGAATAAGAATCTCGCTGAATGACTAGTTGTTGTGATCTATTGAGCTTGAGCGAGAAATAAAAAGTAGAGCCTTTGTTAACTTCTGAATGAACGGATAATTCCCCTCCCATTAATTGCACCAAATCTTTTGCGATCGAAAGACCTAGTCCAGTGCCTCCGTAATTACGAGTTGTGCTACTTTCTGCTTGTACAAAACTTTCAAAAATCCCATTCAATTTGTCTGAAGGAATTCCAATTCCAGTGTCTATAACTTCAAATAAAATCTGGTCAGATTGCTCAGCTTCTTCTTCTATTCGAACATTTAATTGTAGTTTCCCTGTTTTTGTGAACTTTAATGCATTGTGCAATAAATTTGTCAGAACTCCACTTAGTCTGGTCGGATCGAATAGATAACAATCGTTCAATAAATGATCAATATTTTTTTCAAAAACGAGCCCTTTTTCATCAATTTTAAGTTCCCATAATTGAATCGTGTTTTCGATGGTATCTTTTAAATTTGCTGTTATTAATTCCAATTCCATTTTACCTGCTTCAAGCTTGGCAAAATCCAATAAATCGTTTACAATTGCTAACAGATTCTCCGAAGAAGTTTGAATCGCTTTAATGTAATTGTGCTGTTTTTCAGTAAGACCAGAATCTGCCAAAAGTCTACTCATACCAATAATTGCATTCATAGGAGTACGAATTTCATGGCTCATATTCGCTACAAATATATCTTTACTTCGAAGTGATTTCTCAGCAATATCTTTGGCCAAAATCAACTCCTCTTCCATTTTTTTACGATCTGAAATATCCAAGTGGATTCCAACTGTTCCAGCAATTTCGTTTTTTTCATTGTAATAAGGAGCACCACTAATCATTACCCAAATAGACTCGCCATCTTTTCTTATTAGTTCTAATTCATAAACAGATGGAATCCCCTTTTTCCGTTTCATCGTTTCACTTTCGACGATTGTTTTGGAGTTTTGCTTGACCAGCAATTCGGTTGCAATCTTGCCTTCTAATTCTGATGCTGTATAACCAGTTAAATGACAGAATTGAGGATATGCTTTGACGATTACACCATTTTTACCTACCTCCAACAAACCTAATTCCAAATTTTCGATGATACTGCGGTATTTATCTTCACTTAGGATAAGTGCTTTTTCTGCCTTTTTTCGGTCAGATATATCTCTACACAAGGCGATAAACTCCATTTTACCATTGGGTAGTTTATGAAGATCAACTGTTTGTCCAACCCAAATCTCTTTCCCCGATTTCGTCATTATAGGAAATTCAATGTAAGTTGATTGAATCGATTCCTTCATTTGAAAATTGTAAAAACTCACGAGTTTTGACTTGAATTTCACACTAACTAAGCTCGTGAAATGCGCATTAATCAACTCTTCTTCACTGTAACCTGTCACATGAATAGCAGTTGGGTTTACATACAAAAACAACCCTTTTTCATTGACCCGATAGATAATATCGCTTACTGTTTCTACCAGTTCTCTATAGGCTTTTTCCTTTTCAACAGATTGATTTAAAATAAATTTTTGATTCGATAAATCATACAATACAATTAAGTAAATGGGTTCATTCCGAAAAATCAGTTCACTGGAATTCGCATAATAATATCCTACTAATCCATTGATATGAATGGCTCGTTCTCCTTCAACTGGTGAACTATTTTGTGATTCTTCGCTTACTTGTAAAACAGCCCATTTGGTGTAATTTTCTCCTATCAATGTTTCTTTCGAACAATCAAAGACACTCGTGGCCTTTTCATTCAGATCCAGAATCAATAAATCAGTTTTCCGAACCATGACGAGTGGCATAGGGTGTTTATTGAGGAGTAAATCTAACTGTGCTTTTTCGATTTGCAATTCAATTGTTCTAGAGGTAACTTGCTGTTCCAACGAATTATTCAGCTCTAACAGTTGTTTATTCGAATGGAACAACTCTAAACTCTTCTCTTCAAGAATGCGCTCTGCTTCTTTTCGAGCGAGTCGTTCACGTTCCAACTGACGCAAGACTACTTCAATCAATTCCATGATTCAGTTGAATTGTCAAAAGAATAGGCGAATGTTGTTGATCTATCTTGTTCAGAGTGATGGTGCCTTCCGTTTTAAAATATGTTAAAGCACCTTTTATCAAGCCAATTGCCAAATGTCCCATGGACTTATCCGATTGATACAGCATAGTCATTGTATACTCACCCAATCTTTCGCATTTAAAATGAGGTAATTCCGCATCTGGATATAATTTAAATACTTCTACATGAATATAGTTTTCAACACTTTCCAAAAAATCAAATGCCGAAGTTGCATCTAGAAACAAGTGAGGATATAAATCTGAAAATCGATAAAAAAGATGGGTTCCAAATTCTTCTAGCAATTGTGGCGGTTCTATGGCGGTGTATTTACTGAGTGCCATTAACAATAGTACCAATTCTTGATGTGGATAGGTTCCAACAGCTGTATAAATGCCTTTTGACGGCAAATCACATTCAAGAATAAGCGCATCAATACAGGTTAATCCAAATCTGGATTCTACCATTTCTGTAAACTCTGTAAAGATGATACCTTTCATTTTAATTGCTCTTTTAGTAGTAGTTGTGCTTCTTTTTCTTCTTTGAGTAATCGGTAAATTGTTGATTTGCCAATATCCAATTCTTGTGCAACACGGGCAGTATCATTTCCATATTTGCTCAATTTTGTATGAATTAATTGCATGGTAATTTGATGCAAGGTCATATTCGATTCTGACAAATGACTTACATTACCTGCACTGTGGAATTTCAAATCACTCGAACTGATGATATCATCTTCGCACAATACAAATGCCAATTCCATGATAGAACGCAATTCACGAACATTTCCAGGGAAACTATAAGCTAGGAGTTTATCAATTGCATGTTCATCCATTTTCTTGACAGGAACATGGTGTTCTTTTGATAGTTGTTGTAGGAAAAAATTCGCAAGAATTATGGCATCATTTCCCCTCATCCGTAATGGTGGCAATTCAACTGGTAATCCAATCAATCGGTAAAATAAATCCTGCCTAAAGTTTCCATTTCCAACTTCAATCTCAAGGTCTTTATGCGTTGCACTAATGATTCGACAATTGATCTTCGTCGTTTTATTACCACCTACACGTACAATTTCACGCTCTTGTAAAACACGTAACAATTTCACTTGCATTGAAAGATCCATTTCACCAATTTCATCCAAAAAAAGTGTTCCGCCACCAGCTTCTTCAAATTTCCCTATTCGTTGTTGGAATGCACCAGTAAATGAACCTTTTTCATGTCCAAATAATTCACTTTCAACCAATTCACGTGGAATCGCACCTAAATTAACAGCTACAAACGGGCCGTTTTTATGTGATGAATTATAATGAATAGCTTTTGCAATCAGTTCTTTACCAGTTCCTGTTTCACCTGTAATTGAAATATTGATTGAACTTTTAGATGCTTTTTCAAGCAAATTAAAAACACCCTTAATCGCAGCGCTCTGACCAATAATGGTTTTATCGAAATTGTATTTTACGCTTACGGCTTCACGCAGTAATTCAACCTCTTGGGTCAATTCACTTCGTTCCCTTAAATTAGCAATTGCTTTCCAGATTCGTTCCTTGGTATCGACATCCTTTACGATGTAATCATACGCCCCATCTTTCAACAAGTTAACAGCTACAGAAACATCATTTTGTCCAGAAATAACCACAACTTGAGTAGTAGGCGATTCTTGCTTAATGCGTTTCAATAATTCACCACCCGTATAATCAGGAAGCGAATAATCCAACGTAATAATATCGGGTTTATTCGGAAGTAAATCGAGTAATTCTTTACCCGTATAGGCTTTAGAAATGACGCAATTTTCATCAATAAGTCGAATTTGATATTCTAAAAATTCAGTATACCAAACATCATCCTCGGCTATCAAGATGTGAACGGGTTTCATGTGTATCAATTTTTAATTACTATGAATTTACACCTTTTTTTAGAGTTTCAACTATTATCAAATAATTTTTAGTGAATCTGTAAAAAGCCTTTGATTTGCATAATCGTAGAAACACGTGTTTTTGAGTAAATTGGGGAGTTAATTCATAACTTTTCATCAGAATTATTATTCTAACAGATTTCAATAAAGGCCCGTTTTGAGCATTGAATTCACCAGAAATAGCTAAACAATGCTTCTTGAAAATGATTGAGAATTACTTTTTGAGTATAATTCAACTATGAATTCAATTAAACTGAAAGTAGTTTGTTAACTTTGAGCACTATATATTCTATTTATGAAACGAAAACTACTTCTTGGTCTATTTTTAGGACTTTTAACTCATTCATTTGCTCAACTCCCTGGATGGTCGAATCTTCAACCAATCACTATTACAGAAAACTCTGGATTACAGGTAGTTGATTATCAACTTAAAGTGACAATTAACACACAAACATTTGTAACAGCTGGACAAATGAATGCCAATGGTGATGATATCCGATTTACCAGTTCATGTTCTTCAGGTTTGCAATTTCCTTATTGGATCGAATCTGGTATGAACACACCTGCGACTGTCATTTGGGTGAAGATTGATACACTGCAAGCAAATGCCTCACGTACCATTTTTATGCAATTTGGAAACGCTTCTGTTTCTGCTATTTCTGCCGTTGCTGGAACATTTGTTGGGCCTCATTCATCTACAGATAGTGTTTCTTCTGGAGGAGCTGGAGGAGCAACCACATCACAGCGCGGTTTCCGTTTTGCCCCTACAGAAGATGTATTGGTAACTGCTTTTGGAAAACGTGAACCAAATGGAACTACTCGATATGTTACCTTATTTGATTTTGCTACACAAGCTATTCTTCAACAAACCCAAGTTGGAGGACCAGCAGCTGAATACAGTTATCAAAATATCCCTGCACCTATATGGTTAACACAAGGAACTCAGTATTTACTGCAACTTTACCAAGGCGCAAGTGATGGTTATTATTTTGGTACGTCCTCACAAATTGGACAACATTTAACCTACTTCGATATGCGCTATTGCAATAGCTGTACTGAAAATACTTTTCCTACAAATACCTTGACCAATTACCATTATGGCACACCTGATTTCTGGTATTTCACTAAGAAAACAGTTTCTCCAGCACCTAGTATTAGTTTCAGTTTCATTTCGCCATCAATCGTAACGACATTAGCTGATGACATTTCTATTTGTTTTGCTGATAGTGCGTTATTATCCTTGAGTGTAGTTGGTGGTGAATTACCGTATTCGTATTCTTGGACAAATAACAACTTGAACAGTGATACGTTGTCAAGCCCTAACGCTTCTCCTACTGATACGACTGTTTATACAGTAACGATTACAGATGCATGTTCATTAGTAGCAACTGATTCAATCACCGTAAATGTGTTGCCGCTACCTGATGCAACCATTCTTTTTTCAGATTTGCTTATTTGTAATGGTGAATTTGCTGAATTAACTGTTTCTGGAGTTGATTCGTATGTTTGGAGTGATGGTTCCACTAATGACACACTTATTGTAATGCCTTCTGCAACTACCACTTATGGTGTTACAGTTACTGGTGTGAATCTCTGTACCGCAATTGGATCCTATACGCAACAAGTTGTTGTACCAGCAACAGGAAGTCAAACAATTGAAATCTGTGATGGAGCTATTTATACTTACAACAACCATGTTTATACAAGTGTTGGAACGTATATCGATACAATAGCTGGTGTTACCAATTGTGATAGTATTGTTACAACAGAAATAATTGTGAATGCACTCCCTACTGGAAGTCAATCCATAACTGTATGTTTTGGAGGATCTTATTCAATTGGACAAAATACCTATTTGTCTTCAGGTGTTTATATTGATACAATTAGTGGTTCTGTTTGTGATAGTATTGTTACAACAACTTTTACTGTGTTAAATCAAATCAACACAACTTTACAAGTTACTGGAATTACACTAACAGCCGCTTCAGGTGCATCAGCTTATCAATGGATCAATTGTAGTAACAATGCTCCAGTAAATGGTGCAACGTCGAATATCTTTGAACCTGTTGCGAATGGGAATTATGCTGTGATTATTACAGATGGAAACTGTTCTGACACAAGTGCATGTAGTGCTATTACAACAATTGGTTTAGAAGAATTGGATTTAGTGGAGAATATCTCTGTTTTCCCGAACCCAAGTAATGGCAATTTCACCTTACAATCTTCAATTTCGCAAGCAGTGTCTTTTGTTGATGCCTTGGGTCATGTCATTCAAACAATTGATGTTATTGCTGGTCAACCACAAACAATTGAGTTAAGCCAATTGAATGCTGGTATTTACTTCTTAACATCACGCACAAAAGTGATTCGCTTGGTTATTGAATAAGGATTTAAATTGAACGAATGAAAGCTGCTCAGAAATGGGTGGCTTTTTTTGTTGAGAGATGATGCTTTGATGCAGAACAATCCTGTTTATTGCTGATTTAAGTTTAACTAAAATCCGTTCCGTAATCCCGCAATATTACGGAACATATAACATTAAAAATCAATTAATTGAATAATATTTATACACATTTCACCAACAACGAAAGCCAATTCTAACGTGCAATTCAACCGAGCAAAAAAAATCCCGATCCTTATTCAGAATCTCAGGTTATTAAGACCTTTACAAAATTCATTAATCGAGACGCGATTAAAATTTAACACCGCAGTTTATGCTTGTAAATGAGGATGTTGAATTTTTGAAGGAGTTTTGCAACGGTCTTTTATTGAATAACCACACGAACGACAGCAGAATTAGTTTCACCAATCAATTGCACAAAATAGATCCCTGCATTTAACGCATTCAACTCAATTGCATTCGCTGAAATGGGAGTTACTTGCACCAATTCACCAGCTAGATTATAAAAATGAGCTTTCTCAAAGACAATGTTGCTTTCTATAAAAAGTTGTACAGTTGCAGGATTTGGGAAGAGCGTAAAGTGTGTTTCATCTTCTTTAATTCCTAATCCACAACCAGAAACGCACGTAGTGACAGTTCCAGCGATTGTACCAAGATTCACATCAAAATCACCCCCTGTATTGTCACAAAAATCAATTGTTCCAGTAATTGATCCTACATTATAAGAATCATTACCAATACAAATATCCCCGCTTCCAGAAACATTATCCGAATTTGCGAAATCACCTGTAACGACAAGCGCTCCGTTGTTGAATAAATTAGCAGTTCCCCCGAGGGTATCTCCCGTGTATGCATTTCCACTTACGAAGACTTGCAAACCAACTTCGATAGTAAAATCACCTGCATTGTACCAATTAGAAGCAACTGACATAAAACCTTGATTCGCCATGGAAAATGTTCCTGTATTACCAAACGTTGCAAGTGCTAAATATCCACCATTTGAATCAAACAAGCCCGTATTTCCCATGGAATCACACCCAATTTCTCCTGTATTCGTAAAATTACCTGTGTTCAGAAAGTTTCCTGCCTGAAAAGTCCCTGAATTGGTAAACGTACCCTCCGTTAACAAACTATCAATTCCGTTTATTCCAGATATATTGGTGAAATCAGTTCCAGCTGCAAAATACAACCCACGGTCTACAGAAAATAGTCCCGCGTTACTTCCACTCGCCCCATTTGTAAAGGCAATATCTGTAAAAGTTGCTGTTCCATTGATAATCAATTGCGAACCTGCTCCGTCGACCAATAATTGTCGATCTTGATCTTGGATCAATGAAGCGCCATTGGAAACTTCAATGCGACCACCAGCAGTAATTGCCCAATCGACATTCATAGTTACTTGATGATCAACAATAACAATATCATTCGTTGAAGGGAAACACGTACAATCCCAAATAAACGGATTAGTAGCTGCTCCATTTGATACAGAATGAATTGTTTGTTGTGCAGAAGCTGTTAGTGCCACTAGGCAAAAAGGGAGTAGTAATTGTTTCATAGTGTGCGTATTACTTAAAATTGATTACCCAAATATACAACCTGAATTGTTACTGAACTAAATTTAACACTGAAAAAGTGATCTGATTCGTTCTGTTTTTCACTATTTTACCTTAACTTAATTCCCAACTTTGCTAGTACTATGAAAACACTTTTGTTAAGTAGTTTCATCATTTTCCATCTTATTGTTTTGGGTCAACGACCTGAAAAAATAAATGTTATTGATGATGGTCGTCCAGCATATACTGGCTTTATAGTGATTTACGGAATCGACAAACCACAGCTTTGTTACCCGGACAGTACTAAAGTAGAAGAAGGAAATTACATCGATAATCGAAAAGAAGGAACTTGGATCAAATACCACATTGATGGCATAACAACTAAATTTATTGGAGAATATGAGCATAATCGTCCAAAAGGGAAGTATTCTAAATACTATGACACTGGTCAACTTAGAGAAGTAGGTTACTTTACGAAAAATCGATACCGGGATTCGTTGATTCGTTATCACCGCAATGGCAATCGTGAATATGCAGCCTTTTATGATAGCCTTGGTAAGGAAAATGGAATGGTAACCTATTGGTTGGAAGATGGGACGATAGAGTTTGAATACGAAACCTATCATGGGATTTTAAAACGAAAAAAGAACGGGAATGGGATAACAAACCCAGGATATTACGCAGAGATTTGTTATACTAACACAACTGCAAATCCTGTTTTTCATTCATGTAACAATCCAGCAATTGGTAAAGAAACTCCTCCCAAAGTAGATAGCTTACCGAAGACAAATGGCGTGAAATGGCAACCAGATGGCTCCAACAAAATCTTTACCAGCGACAATGAAATCTTGCAAGACGGTGTTTTCAAAAATGGTCAATTGTGGGATGGAAGAGTCTATGTGTATGATCGAGATGGAATTTTACTGAAAATCAAGGTGTTTAAAAGTGGACTTTATCATTCTGATGGACAGATTTGAGGAAATTGAAAATGTGAAATTGAAAATTATTAATAAGTTGATTATCGATGAGTTAATTATGAATGAGCTAATTATGAATTATGAAGGGAATCGCGGTTAAGAACTAAATCTACCTTCATAATTTTTCAATTCATAATTAAATCCTTGTTAGCTAAAAAATCCGCATTGAAAATGAAACAATTGATTTACATAACATGTTTATTATTCTTTTCGAATGGATTCGGACAGGATACCCTCAACCGTGTTGATGCCAATGGCAAAAAACAAGGTCATTGGATTTATTATGGAAAAGACCGACCAGAATCTGGTGTTCCATTAGAAGGTAAAGTAATGGAAGGCAATTACATAGATGATCGAAAGGAAGGCGTTTGGATTAGATATAACCTCGATGGAGTGACTCCTAAATTAAAAGGAGAGTATAAAAACGATCGACCAACTGGAAGTTATTCATCGGGAGGATATTCCAAAAGGAAAAAGTATGAAAATGCCGAGAAAGGAACCTTTGTAAACAATCAATACCGTGATTCGTTGATTCGTTTTCACAGCAATGGACAAGTAGAATACCGGGCATTTTACAATCAACTTGGAAAAGAAGAGGGTGTTGTTCAGTACTATTATTCCAATGGACAACTAGAATTTAGGTACAACGCACTAAATGGAACTCCCACTGGAACAGCTACGCGCTATTATGAAAATGGCGATCAAAAGGAAATAATTGAATATGATACGGAAGGACAAGTTAAGAAAAGTACTTTTTTTGAAATGACACATCCACCAGTTTCAACAATTGGCGCGACGAATGAAACAAAAATGCCTCCACTGATCGATCCAAAACATGTGGATACCAATGGAATTGACTTCAAACCAAATGGCACAAATAAAATCTATAACCTCGACAAGGAAATCTGGTTAGAAGGCACTTTCAAAAATGGACAATTATGGAAAGGAAAAGAGTATGCCTACGATCGTGATGGAATTCTATTGAATATACGATTGTATGAAAACGGGGTGTATGTTTCTGATGGGCAACTATAGGAAATTGAAAATGTAAAATTGAAAATTATAAATTGGGTAATTATAAATTATGAAGGCATTACTTGGTAGTTGAGAACATGAAACAACTGATTTACATAGCATTTTTGGTTTTCTATTCGAATGGATTCGGGCAGGATACGCTGAATGTGACTGATCAAGATGACAAAAAACAAGGTCATTGGATTTTTTATGGAAAAGACCGACCTGAATCAGGAATTCCACTAGAAGGAAAAGTTGAAGAAGGGAATTATATTGATGACAGAAAAGAAGGAACTTGGATCAAATACCACAATGACGGTAAAACACCTAAGATCATTGGTAATTATGAAAATAATAGACCAAAAGGTGCATACCATAAATACCATGAGAGTGGATGCATAAAAGAGACCGGGACGTTTGATAAGAATAAATACAATAACACTGTTATTACCTATACAAAAAATGGGTTAAAAGAATCTGTCTCCTATTATGATACTTTAGGTAATAAACATACAATTAGAACCGAATACACTTTAGATGGCAATGTCAACTCTCAAAATACTACCATTTTGAATGCAACAGCAGCTTTTCCTTCAGATAGCTCAGGTTATCATGCTTCAGGGAGAATTATAGAATCCGTCGGATGTACTTTTAAAAATGATGTAATTTACACGTCTGAATACCAAGCTACCTACAATGAAAAAGGAAAAGAACAAGGAGTTGTTCAGTACTTTTATTCCAATGGACAACTAGAATTTGAATACTTCGCAGAAAACGGGACAGCAACAGGAAAGGCAACACGTTATTATGAAAATGGCGATGTGAAAGAAATCATTGTATACGATGCTGATGGTCAAGTTTTAAAAAACACCGAATATCCAATGATCAATCCTCCAATTGTTTCTGCAATAGCTGTCGAAAAACCACCAACAATCAATCCATCACATCTGAATACCAAAGGAATTAAATGGCAACCAAATGGTTATAATAGAATCTATACTGACGACAATGAAATCTGGTTAGACGGAGTTTTCAAAAATGGTCAATTGTGTGATGGGAAAATGTGTATCTATGATCTAGATGGGATTTTATTAAGAGTGAAATTATATCAAAATGGATTGTATTTTTCTGATGGGCAACTATAGGAAATTGAAAATTGAAAATGTTAAATTATCAATGAGCTAATTATGAATTATAAAGGAAATTCTGCTAATTGAAAATTCAAAATGGAAAACGGAAAATTATAACGGGGTTCTACGAGAATGAAAAAATCGCATTACACATGAAACAACTGGTTTACATAGCATTTTTGATTTTCTTTTCGAATGGTTTCGGGCAGGATACATTGAATTATTATGATCAATACGGTATAAAACATGGGCATTAGATCAATTATGGAAAAGATGTACGTAATTCTGCTTATCCGGATAGTACCAAAGTTGAAGAAGGAAATTACATAAATGGAGCAAAAGAAGGGATTTGGATTAAGTATTACATTGATGGGAAATCTATTAAATTAATTGGGGAGTTTAAAAAAAATCGACCTAGTGGCAACTATTCCAAGTATTATGAAAATGGTTCCATCAAAGAAACAGGTAAATTTAATAGCAAAACATATTTTGATTCATTGATTCAGTTTTATGAAAATGGGCAAAAAAAATATTGTGCTTTCTATGATAGTCTTGGAAAAGAAAAAGGAGTAGTTCAGTACTTTTATTCCAATGGTCAACTAAAACTTAGTTACAACGCATTAAATGGAACTCCAAAAGGAACCTCAACTCGCTTCTATGAAAATGGCGATCTTATGGAAACGATTGAATACGATACGAACGGATTAGAACTGAAAAGCAACCAATATGAAATGAAAAACCCTCCAATTGCTCCACTCAATTCAACTAAAAAATCACCTAGTGATATACCGAAAGATTCGGGTGGTGTTTTTCCTGATTTTAACCCAAATGGGAACAACAAAATCTACAATGAAAATGGTGATCTATTGCAAGATGGTTTTTTTAAAAATGGTCAATTGTGGAGTGGAAAAGTGTTTGTTTACGGTGAAGATGGAATTCTCATCAGAGTAAAAATCTATAAAGAAGGTGCTTACCATTCTGATGTTCATCTTTAACTAAATTATGAATTATAAATGAAATCGTGGTTTTGAAAGGAGACTGGCGAATAAAGACGAAAGACTGAAGACTTTAGACTAAAATTAGGTTTCTAAATCAATTTTTAGTCTAAAAGCGAAGCGGTCTTTAGTCTTATGTCTTTTCGTCTTAAATTTTCAATTTTACATTTTACATTTTCAATTTCGAATTTTCAACCTCCATTCACCAAACCACCTGTATGCAAAAACAAAACGGTTGTTCCATCGTAATTCGTCGATTGTTTCAATGCTTGAACGAGTGCATAAAATGCCTTTCCGGTGTAAACGGTATCCAATGGTAAATCCCAACGTTTTTGACAGTCAGAAATGAATTCGCGCAACTCATCAGTAACTTTTGCATATCCACCAAAATGAGCATCTGCATGTACTTCTACCCTACTCAAATATTCTTCGCTGATGGTTGAATCGACCAAAAAATGATCTAAGAATGGTCGCATTTCAGCAAGTGAATCAAAGCCTTTTAATACTGGGACCACGTGAACAGTTGTGTGCGTTTTACTTCCTAGCAATAAACCGCAACTCGTAGTCGTCGTGCCTTGAGCCACAAACACATGATCAACGGATTCCGTGATTTCTGTCCAGATTTCCTGACAGCCAATCAAACCGTGATACATTGCTCCACCTTCTGGAACGAATAAATAATTTGGATGGCGTTGTTTCCAGATTTCTTGTCGTTCCTTTTCACCGCGCTCACTATATTCTTCACGGGAAAGAAACTGCAAGTCCATCCCAAAATCTGCACATCGGCGTAGATTTGCATTACTATCAACGGTCAACTCTTCTCCCCTGACAAATCCAATTGATTTTAAACCAACCAAGTTGCAAGCAGCTGCTGTTGCTACTAAATGATTGGAATACGCACCACCCAAAGTCATGATTCCTGCACGTTGTTGATGCTCGGCTAATTGAATGATGTACTTCAACTTGCGCCATTTGTTTCCAGAAACATGTTCATCAATCAAATCATCACGTTTGACCAAAACCCTGATCTTCCGTTGTTCCCAATCAGGATGATGCAATTCTTGTAGAATCGATTGTGCAGTTTGAAACCAAGACATGATTTGTTTGCTTAATTTTGCGTTATGAACGATGATCGTCCACTTCCCAAAAATAATGGTTTAGAACCAGATGATTTCTATTACAATGAATTCGGTTACATTGTTTTTACCGAGAAATATCATTTAAAACGCGGCCATTGCTGTAAGAGTGGTTGTAAACATTGCCCGTATGGGTATGATAAAAAAACGGATCGCTTTCTTTAGAATTGAAAATGGAAAATGGAAAATTGAAAATTATGAAGCTTATTCTAAATGAGACATTAGACTAAAGACATTAGACCAAAGACTAAAAATTAGGTTTCTAAATCAATTTTTAGTCTAAAAGCGAAGCGGTCTTTAGTCTTATGTCTATTCGTCTTAAAATTTTACATTTTCAATTTTCAATTTTCAATTTTCCTTATGCCATTCTCTGGAAAACGTCCTTCAAAATCAGAGAGAATTGTTTTAATGTAATGAATATCGGCATCTACGTCACCTGAAGGTTGAAACAACGAATGAAAACCACCAATCTTTTTCTTGTAATCGATGTAAGCAATATAAATCGGGACATTGGCACTTTGCGCGATATTGTAAAATCCTTTTTTCCAATTTGGGCTATAACTGCGGGTTCCTTCTGGGGTGAAAACCATGTAGCATTTCTCATTTTCTTCAAAATATTTGACTGCTTGTTCTATGATGTTGACATTCTTTCGCTTGCGGTCAACTGGAATTCCTCCCATGTATTTGAGTAACCAACCCAATGGTGGGAAAAACAATTCCTTCTTAATGAGAAACTTACCGTTGACTTTATAATGGGCAAAGGCTATTTTTCCAATGATAAAATCCCAATTCGAGGTGTGCGGCCCCATTACAACAACCGCCTTATTGACATTCGTTGGCGTTGATTCGTCAATTTTCCAACCGAATCGCTTAAGGATCCAAAAAAAGAATTTTCCCATAAAACAAAGGTAGTATTTTCAGGAAAGAATTACTTTTATAGCATGCGACTAAAATACAGGATTCTTCACATTTTTCTAGTTCTCTTTCTTGGAATATTGGCAATAACGAGCTTAATCTTACTCGAAGTCTTTGAACGTGAAACTCCTATAGCTTCGATTCCTGTTCCAGAATCTGCTGAATGGGTCATTCGATTGGATTTAGCCCAGCTTGCAAAGGATGAAGCATACACTGTATTATTTGAAGCAAAAGACGATCAATTGGTCACTATGCTGCGCTCAATTGCGGCAGAACGAGTTGATCAATTGGGCGAGAACGGTTCGTTAAGTCTCGATTTTAGGCATTCTGTCGCTGTTTTTGGTTCACATAAAGATTCCAATTCGTTTATCGGTGTAATCATCCAAGTGTTGAACCCCAAACAATTTAAAAAACACATTGGAAATTACATAACGGAGAATCAAACGGTTGCCATTTCAGGAAATTCGGCTCTCATTTTAACACAGCAAAATAAAAAGCCCTTATCCAAAGTTGCACGTCAGAAATTGGCGGAATCGTATTTAACCAACAGTCATAAACGATTGGATTCCATTACGAAAAATGCTTCTTTTCTAACCATTGAGCTACCTCAAAAAGGCAAGCACAAAACTTCCACAAAAGATCTCATTACTGTTCATCATGAAGCGCATTCAATTGAATTACGAGGGACTTTTCATCCCGAAGAGAAATTGCACTTCAGTAATTACGGGTTAAAATCAACTGGCTTATATATTCATTCTTCCATCATACCTGCTGGTATTTCTGATTCGATCAATAAATTATTGCCATTAGGAAGCTTTCGTTTTCCAGAATTACACAGCATAACCTTAGATTATTCAGGAATTGGTGTTGAACAAACGACTGGTGGAATATTAGCATTACCGCAAATGAATCTCATTGTAGAAGCCAACGAGCCTTTATCAATTGACAGTATTTTTGCTGCCCTCCCAGCAGAAATGATTGGTAAAAACAATAGTATTCAACTCGGTTCAATCACGTATCAAGTAAAACAATTGGATGAGAAAACTGTATTTATCGGTCTGAATACCAATTCGATAGAATATAAAAAACAAACAACTGTTTTTTGCATGAAAGGTTCCTTAAAACCATTATTGGAAATCAAAGGAAGTCCATTCATTTTGGCATTTTTAGATGTAATTCCAGCAGTTGGGGCAGCGCGCAATTTTGTGAATAAAACCGAAAAGATTGATTTTACTGTGAACCAATCTGGAAAAATATGTATTGTAAAAGGTTCCATCTTATTTAAAAAAGATGCTTATGCTTTACATGAAACGATCAAATTATTTGTGGGAATGAATCTCCTCGAATAAGGAACGAAAGTACTTCGGAGCGTCGAGCATGCGGCTTCCATACCACGAAAAATATTCCCCATCCACTAATCTAATTTTTGCAAGTGGAAAACGCTGTTGGATTTCAACTATGTGTTTTTCCTGAAACGGATAGGGTTCTGAACTCAGCAAAATCAATTCAGGATTCAGGTCTTCCAAATTGATCGCAGGATACCGTGTTTCTTCTATACAATTGACCAATCCGCAATGCTGGAGACAATCATCAATAAAGGTTCCTTTTCCAGCAGCCATAAATGGTTTTCTCCAAATAAGATACAACGTTTTCAACAGGTTATTACTTGAAGTAAACTGCTTTAATTCATTGAATTCTTGCCGAATAGTTTGAATCATCGGGAGTGTTACTTGAACTTTTTCTGTTAATAACCCGATTTGTTGAACCATTTCGAGTGCACTTTCCAGATCGTGAATATCACTCATCCAAACGGGAACGTGGTGTTCCAATGCCTCAATATCGCTTTGCAAATTCTCTTCTTTATTACCGATGACAATATCCGGTTTTAGTGCAAGTACTTCTTCGATTTTCACTGTTTTTGTACCGCCAATTTGCCTAACGCGTTCTTTCATTCCTGCTGGATGAATACAAAATTTCGTTACACCAACAACTTGCTCTTCTAAACCTAGATGAATCAACAACTCAGATTGAGAAGGAACCAACGACACGATTCGACGAAGCGGTTGAACAAGGTCAACAGTCCTTCCCATTTGGTCAATGAATTGTTTGGTTTCCACAATCAGTCTTTAGAAAATCAATAGAATGTAACGCGTAAAAATAAATAAACCTTCCTAAATCAATCAGAAAGGTTTACTCAACAAAATCTTTAATTAGTTAAGCCAAAGAAGCAATAATATCTTGGCGTGTTAAAATGTGTTTATCTCCGTTAGCACGTTCCACTAAAACAGCAGGAACATCATTGTTGATGAGTTTCGCAACATCTTCAATTTTTGTAGATGATTTCACCACAGGAAACGGCGCTTGCATCACTTTTGAAATTGCCGTATCGCGCAACGCTGGATTATCAATCAACAATTGGTAAACCTGATTGTCATTCAACGAACCAACAAATGCACCATCTTTCATCACCGGAATTTGCGAAATATTGAATTTACGCATTTTCATAATTGCATGCGAAACCAATTCTTCTGAATACAACGTTACCAAAGGTTGGTCAGCATGTTGAGCGATCAAATCTTCCGCAGTTCTAAACCCTTCATCCAAGAATCCGCGTTCACGCATCCAATCATCGTTGAACATTTTTCCAACATAACGACTTCCATGATCATGGAATAAGACAACCACTACATCTTTTTCAGTCAATTCATTCTGCAATTGCAATAATCCTGAAATCGCAGCTCCAGCAGAGTTACCAACAAAAATAGCTTCCTCACGTGCCAAACGACGGGTGAAAACAGCAGCATCTTTATCCGTTACTTTTTCGAAACGATCAATCACATTAAAATCAACATTTGCAGGAAGAATATCTTCTCCAATACCTTCAGTGATGTATGGATAAATCTCATTTTCGTCAAATATGCCTGTTTCCTTGTATTTTTTGAAAACTGAACCGTACGTATCAATTCCCCAGATTTTAATATTCGGATTTTGTTCTTTCAAGTACTTTCCAACACCTGAAATTGTACCACCTGTCCCTACTCCAACAACAAAATGCGTGATTTTACCTTCAGTTTGTTCCCAAATCTCTGGTCCTGTTTGCTCATAATGAGCTGTGCGATTGGAAAGATTGTCGTACTGATTGACATACCAAGAATTGGGAATTTCATTTGCCAAACGTTTTGAAACAGAATAATAAGAACGTGGATCAGTTGGTTCAACAGCTGTAGGGCAAACAACAACTTCAGCCCCAACTGCTCTCAAAATATCCATTTTTTCTTTGGATTGTTTATCATTCAAGACGCAAATCAACTTATATCCTTTGATAATTGCGACCAAAGCCAAGCCCATTCCTGTATTCCCAGAAGTACCTTCAATGATTGTTCCACCTGGTTTTAACAAGCCAGAAGCTTCCGCATCTTCAATCATTTTCACAGCCATCCGGTCTTTTACAGAGTTTCCAGGATTGGTCGTTTCCACTTTCGCTAAGACAGTTGCCTTGACATCTTTGGTAATGACATTTAATCTAACCAACGGCGTATTTCCAATGGTTTCAAGTATATTATTGTAGATTTTCATCAGTAACGTATTGTTCGATAATTATGGCACAAAAATAGTAGGTCATTTTGTAATTCCACTATTTTGTTCGATAGAATATCAAATAATCAATAAATAAGGTATATTTCGTTCGTCAAAATAGATAGGAGAAAATTAAACGCTACTACGACTATGAAAAAATTTGTATTTCTACCAATTGCTATTGCTGTTTTAAGTGCTTGTTCAAGTATTCAACCCATGCGTGTACAAGTAAGGCGTCCTGCACAAATTACGGTTGCACCTAATATTCAAACGGTAGCTGTATTAAATCGTTCCATCCCTTCTTCAAAACAAACGGTTGAGACAGTATTAACAGCTGAGAAACCAAAGCAAGATGAAGAATTGTCGAATGAATGTATTCGTGGATTAAATAATTTGCTCGAAACCAGCGATCGTTTTAAAGTGCGTTATTGTAAAGAAACAATGATGGCATCTGATCCAACAAGTTTGCGCTTCGGA
Organism: Fluviicola sp.; assembly: GCA_043721195.1. Lineage (GTDB taxonomy): Bacteria > Bacteroidota > Bacteroidia > Flavobacteriales_D > Crocinitomicaceae > Fluviicola. The sequence goes on from JAYSRF010000163.1 coordinate 29,590, forward strand.
GAATTATTGGATTGGGCAATTGTTGACAGTCTTTGTAAAGCAAATGAAAGCGAAGCCTTGTTGGTACTCGAATATTTTGATACGGATTTTAAAGTCGTAAATCCAGGAGCAACAGCCGCAGCAACAGTTGGAACGATTTTGAACGGAAACACGCAACAAATAGAAGTAACTGGAACCGCTAAAACAACTGCTGGATTTCGCGTATATGTTCCGGCAACAAAAACTGTATTATATGAAGATCATTTTTCATGGTCAACCACTTGGCGACAAAGTTCAACCAACCCAATTGATGCTTTAAGTAAATTGATTAAGCCAAATCAAGCGTTAATGGAAACCAGTTACAATACGGGATATGAGTTTGCAGGAAGTATTATCCCGCTTTATTATTGGGAAGATCGATCGCTCTATAAAGGAAAAAAAGATCTAATGGCGAAAGGTGAGCGGCAAGCCTTGGCAAAAGATTGGGAAGGTGCGGTTATCACATGGAAAGAAGTGTATGATGACGCAACAAAATCAAAA
>JAYSRF010000164.1:0-30106 GCA_043721195.1 Fluviicola sp.
TATACTGATTTTGACCTTTTGGCAGAAAAAACCGCTCAATTGATGAGTGAAGGAAATGTAATAGGTTGGTTTCAAGGAAGAATGGAGTTTGGGCCTAGAGCTTTAGGTGGAAGAAGCATTATTGCAGACCCAAGAAACCCTGAAATGCAGAAAAAATTGAATTTAAAAATTAAATTCAGAGAAGGATTTCGTCCATTTGCTCCTTCCGTTTTAGCAGAAGAAAAAGAAAAATATTTTGAAATTGAATCCGATTCACCCTATATGTTGTTGGTGCATCCAGTGAAAAAGGAACGTCAAAATAAATTGCCAGATAACTATCAATCGATGAGTATTTCCGATAAATTGTATTTTTTGAGAAGTGATCTTCCTTCAATTACACATGTCGATTATACTGCAAGGATTCAAACGGTTCATAAAGACACGAATGAGAAATACTGGAAACTAATTGATGCTTTCAGAAAAATAACAGGTTACGGAGTTGTTGTAAATACAAGCTTTAATGTCAGGGGTGAACCAATTGTATGTACACCACAAGATGCTTACGTTTGTTTGATGCGCACGGATATGGATTACTTGGTCATTGGGAATTATTTGTTTTCTAAAAACGAACAACCTGAGTGGAAAGAAGCAAAAGATTGGCGAACTGAATATAAATTAGATTAATAATGATGAAAAGATTCAGAAATTGGTTCACACGTAAAAATGTAATTTGGTTATTTTCCATGTTTATTTTTACAATTATTTGCCTCGAAATATTCGGACGAATCTATTTGGTGAAAGTATTGCATAAATCTACAGATCAGAAATTTAGATTCAATTCCTATCATATTTATGAACATGTCCCAGGATTTAAAGAAGGGGAAAATGATAAAAATTGGATCGAGATTAATAATCAAGGTTTTAGAAGAACGGAAGAAACAACTCGATCAAAACCAAAAAACACGTATCGAATTTTCTTAATGGGAGCTTCGGCTGCTCATGGAATCTCTACTTCCCAGCCTTATCCTTTGGTACACATTTATCCAGATCAAACCATTGATTATTATTTGGAGCAAATGCTGGAGAAAAAATACAAAAATGTCAATTTCGAGGTGATCAATGCAGCGGTTACTGGTTACAAAACCAATCAACATACGACTGCGATATTGTCAGAATTGTTAGATTATCATCCAGATATGATGATCTTTTTTGATGGAGCAAATGATCATTATGTCAGTAATCCAGCGTACAATCTTTACCGTGATAACGAATACCAGTTTTGGAAAGAGCGATTACAGCATCCTTCAGTAGGTGGCGGATTAACGTATATGATGCTTTGGTTATCCAAAGGAAGTGCATTTGCGAGGGGATACATGTCTTGGAAAATGAGTAAAGACGCCAATGAGTCTGGTGATAGACTAACTTCTCCACGACTTGAGGCAAAAAATAAACTCAAAATTTCGAACCATAAAATTGCAGCAAAAAAGAGTTTTCTGCGTTCGATAGAAACGAATATTTCGATTCTTAAAAACAATAACATTGCTTGCTTGATTACCTTGCAACCCATGCTGGTTTTGCGCGACAAAAAATTATTGTCAAAGCAAGAAAAATCGTGGTTGCATCAAGATGAAAATGTGCAATTGTTATATCCAATCGTTGTCGATGAATTAAAAGAATTAACAGCGAAACATGGTGTAGGTTTTTTCGATTTTAATCCTGCCTTTAATGAGCAAAAAGACCAATCGAAACAACTGTTTGTAGATTATTGTCATTTATCACCTGCTGGGGGTAAAAAAGTAGCAGAAAGTGTTTTTTCTCAAGTAGAAGAAATGTATTTAAATTCGATTAAAAAATAAGATTATGAGTACTGGTGGAGATTTATGGAAATTCATGAAAGCGAGAAAAAAATGGTGGTTAACTCCCATTATTATCATTCTGCTTTTAGTTGGATTATTAGTTGTTGTAGGAGGCGGATCTGCTATTGCCCCATTTATCTATAGTTTATTCTAACATGAGTAAAGAAAAAAATCTGGAAGCGATACTGGTCATTTGTTTGGCCTTAGTCGTTTTTTATTTGACGCTTGATATTCGGGTTTTATTGCTGATTTCCGTCTTGTTAGGATTAGCTGGATTATTTATTCCGTTCGTCGCAAAATGGGTAGCGAAAGGCTGGTATGGATTGTCACATGTGATGGGATTTGTGATGAGCAAAGTCATTCTTTCGATTATCTATTATGTGTTCCTCTATCCAATGGCAATGGTAGCTCGTGCAGGTGGAAAATTAACTGTTAAATTGAAAAAATCTCCAGATTCTTACTGGACAGTCAGAAATCATACGTACACAAAAGAAGATTTAGAGAATATGTGGTAATTTTTTTCATTAACCACAGCGGGCTTCGCTCAGAACTGAGAATATGTACGATTATAGTTTGTTAAAGAAATGCTACCAACTTGTTACCTATGTTTTCTCTGCTGTGAGCGCCTAGGTGGTTGTCCTATGCGGTTAAGGCTATTTCACCGATGATGATACGGTTCACCTTTTAAAATGGTCATAGCTCTGTAGATCTGCTCAATAAAAAACAAGCGAATCATTTGATGCGAAAACGTCATCTTGGAAAGTGAGATTTGCCCATTTGCTCGCTGATAAATTTCCTCGCTAAAACCATAAGGACCACCAATAAGAAAAAACACCTGCTTTCCTCCACGGTTAAACTGTTCTTGCAACAAATTTGAAAAAGCAACTGAATCGTATTGTTTCCCGCGTTCATCTAGTAAAATCACACTGTCCTTAGGTTGGATTTTCTCCAAAAATTGAAGTCCTTCTTTATGCTTGATTTGTTGTTCACTTAAACTTTTCGCATTCTTGATATCAGGTAAAACAATCAATTCTACTGGAATGTAGTTGGTTAAACGTTTCAGGTACTCACGTTCTCCTTCTTCTAAAAAAGATTTACCAGTTTTACCGATACATAAAATATTGAGTTGCATGTGCCCAAAGTTAATGTTCAATTATAAATTGAGCAAATCATGAAGTGAATCATAGTTAATACTTAGAAAGACTGGTTATTTCATCTGTATTGTTCTATATAACTAGTAGAATTATTCCGGTTTTAAGAAAATCCTTAACTTTAGGCATCGTTTTTGCTTAAAGCAATTCGTAATTTTTTTGGTATGGGACTTCTTTATGCAATTTTATCGATGTTAATCCTGAATTTAAATTCAGGTTCTGATGCTATTCCGTATGCTACAATTGAGACGGCGTTTAGTTCAGGTGATGCCACAAAAATTGTGAGCTATGGTAAAGATCGAATCATTCTGAATGTTGTTGATAAAGAAGGTGCTTACTCACAATCACAAGCTGCCCAAGTATTGAAAGAATTTTTCACCAAAAAACCTGGCTCATTCAAATTCACTTTTAAAGGAAAAGAAACAGATGAAGGTGCTTTCGCCATTGGGACTTACACCTCAAAATCAGAAAGTTTTCGCGTCACAATCAAGTGGAAAAAAGCGGGTTCCGAATTCAAAATCGAAAGTATTGCTATTGAAAAAGCGTAATTCCACGTTCATCAAATAACCTGAGTTCGACTTTAAATCTATTTATTCTGATCAGTAAAAGTTTTTCCTTTTAGTTGGAATCTGTACTTTTGATACATGATACAATCCATCATTCAAACAGCATTAAACGAAGACATCGGAGACGGTGATCACTCTTCATTGGCGTGTATTCCAGCAGAAGCAACAGGTGTCGCAAAACTATTGGTCAAAGATTCCGGTATTTTAGCGGGTGTAGATTTGGCGCGATTGATTTGCGAAGCCTACGATCCAGAACTTGTTTTTGAAGAATTGTTGCACGATGGAACAGTTGTTTCCCCTGGACAAATTGCTTTTTATATTCGTGGAAAAGCCCAGTCAATCTTAGCTGTTGAACGCACGTTGCTCAATTTCATGCAACGGATGAGTGGAATTGCTACGATCACGTACGAATTAGTGAGCTTACTTGAAGGAACCAAAACGCGATTATTGGATACCCGAAAAACAACACCTGGAATTCGTTACATGGAAAAATGGGCGGTGCGAATTGGTGGTGGCGTCAATCACCGTTTTGCTTTGTATGATATGATTATGCTTAAAGACAATCATGTTGATTTTGCAGGAGGAATTCAAGCGGCAATAGAACGAACACAAGCTTATTTGAAAGCAACAAACCGTGATCTAAAAGTAGAAATTGAAGTGCGTAATTTGGATGAATTAGAGCAAGTATTGGCAATTGGAAAAGTAGATCGTATCATGTTAGATAATTTCACCCCTGATTTGTTGCGTGAAGCCATACAACGCATTGCTGGTCGATTTGAAACCGAAGCATCAGGTGGAATTACCAGAGAAACCCTCCGTTCATTTGCTGAAACAGGTGTTGATTTTATTTCTGTTGGTGCGCTAACTCATAGTTTTAAAAGTCTGGATTTAAGCTTGAAAGCGATGTTTGATTAAGATAAATTTACCTAAATAGGGTCTGCTGAAAATGTCAGAAATGAAGTAGCTATTAGGCGCAGTCAAAAAAGATGTATATGAATACTTCGATTTGACTGTAACACAATAGATGCTTTATTTCTGGCGAGCAAAAAAATAGCCCGTTTAGAATTACAAGATGCAAACTTATTTTATCAGCCGCAGCGAAAACCATGCACTTAAATGAAGATTATAGAACTCAAACCCTTTATGTTCAATAGTTTTGTGTTTTTCAGCAGACCCTAAATAAGAAAGGGGAGTATCGTGTGATATCTCCCCTTTTTGTATTTTTAAATGTACCGATTTTTATTTCTGTACCAACACTTGAATACGATCTGTGTTTTCTGGTGTACTGATTTCCAAGGTGTAAATTCCAGCAGCAAATTTGGACAAATCAAGCTGTAGAATTGTTTCACTTGAACCCGTTACCGTTTCGACCAACTTCCCTTCGTTATCAAAAATGAGGACCTTTTTAAGTGAAAGATCACCGCCATCAACAGTTATTAAACCAGAAGACGGATTGGGGAATACATGGATATTGGAACTCGTATATTCTTTCATTCCTAAACATGCATCAACTAAAACGGTTGAAGTGGCAGATGCTGAACAATTATTTCCATCCACATAATTATACGTAATGGTTGTCGTTCCAATTCCAGCAATGGTTGGATCAAATTGACCTGCATTTACACCATTTCCACTGTAAGTTCCTCCAATTGGAGTTCCTTGGATCAATGTAACTGGGCTATTGTAAACACACATGTCTGGAATTGCAGCAAAGGCTACAACTGGGTTTGGGTTTACGGTTACAACCATTCCAGCTGAGGTTCCAGACGTACAACCAGCAGTAGTTGTTGTGACAGTTGTAGTTCCTGATGTTGAAATGGTAATTGTTGGCGTTGTAGCTCCTGTAGACCACGTGTTTCCACTTGCCGACGAAGATGTTAATACCACTGATCCACCTTCACAGAAAGTAGTCGCTGATCCAGCTGTAATAAGTGGAGTTGTTGGTATGTCACTTACAGTTATCGTTTGCGAAGTACTAGCCGTTCCATTTACAGTCAAAGTAATTGTTTTTGAACCACTAGAAGCATAAGAAACCGTATGTGGTCCAACTCCTGTTGCATTGGGAGGTGTAGCGCCTATTCCAAAATCCCAACTCCATGAAGTAGCATTGGAGGAAGCATCTGTAAACGTAACATTCGCGCCAGTACAAACACTTGTTAGTGAAGGTGTGAAGTTTGCTGTAAGAACTGTACTAATTCCTGTTAAATTGATATTATCAACATAGATAGTTTGTCCCCAATGTCCACGGTTTTGGAAAACAATCATCACGTTTGGTAAACCTAAAAATGGGGTTAGATTCACATTTTCAGTTCTCCATTGTGCTGCTGTTGGTACAAATTGAGCTGTTCCGAAATCTCCAGCAACCGTTGCGAGTGCCGTTCCACCTGTATAATAAACAGTTGAAAAAGTAAGTCCACAATCCGTTGAAACAAGTACAGCCAATGAATCACTGTAGTTTACTGCATATCTCCTATAAGCTACATCAAATGTCAAAGAAGCGCTTGTCAAATTGGTGAAGTTGTAAGTAGCGCTTCTAAATTCGTCCTGTTCTTGACTCGCATAATCGTAATTATTGTATTTCATACAATCAGAAGATCCTTGTGATCCAGCGGTCGTTGTTCGTTCCCATTGTTCAGAAGCAGACCCAACATTGAATAAATTCCAGGTATTTGGAGGAAACGCATTCGAAACAAATGCCTCTGTCATTGGCAATGAAAGTTGCGTATTTACCTGAATGAATTTTGAAATCGTTTTGCTAGACGTAACACCAAGACCATTCGTAGCTGTTAGCGTTATCGAATACGTTCCAGTCACTGGATAAGAGACATCTACGGTACTTGCAGTTGAGGTTGCCGGTGTTCCTCCAGGGAAACTCCACGAATAAGTGATCGGTAGGTTTGTTGCACCGAAACAGCCTTCTACAAATTGAACAGTTGGGTCGTTACATGTAATAAGACTATCATTCGCTATGATGTTAGCGTTGAAAACCCTTAAATTGTCGAAGCTCGATTCAAAAACAGCTCTACCATAGGAGAAATACCTGATTTTAGCTTGATTACTTCCATTATCAAACATTGCAAATTCTGTAGGTGATCTTCTAGTAGAAAGATTTGTACTATAATTCGTCCAATTTGCCTGACCTATTTTTTTATAGTAAACAGCATTATTGGTTGCAATGAAAACAAGCTCTTCTGTACCACCAAATTCTTCAGCCAAAATTCTTCTATGATTCACATTCGGAAGATTAGCCGTAATGTTTGTCCAAGTAACACCTCCGTTTGGAGATCGATAGACCGCACTGTTTTCTTGCACATAAACGATGTTTTCATTGTTCGCCATTGCAACGATGCTTCCTGTTGAACTTGCAGATCCAGGTAAAGTATATAGGGTGAAAGTTGGAGTTGCAGCTAATGCATTCGAGGAAACATAGACATCGCCATTAGTCAATAACACATATAATTTATTCGTGTTATCAATTGCGCTATGTAAAGATCTGATTGTTGAATTGAACGAGGAAATTTGTGTCCAAACGGTTGCACTAGAAGATAAATTCGTACAGCGATAAACATCTGTCGTTCCCATGAAACCCAATTCAGGATTCGTTCTGTTAAAACTAAAGTCATTCCAAGAAGTTACTGGAAGACCATACGTATTTTGAGCTCCAGTTGGTTGAACACGTCTTTCATCGCCATAGTAAGTATAACCAAGGTAATCAGATTCACTTTTAGCTCCATCATCTCCACCTCCAGTTGTAAACCATCCAGCACCATCAGTAATAACACGACCATTGTCTTGTGTTCCGATGGAAATGTAATTGGGTCTTGTTAAACTATTTGATCCACAACCATTATAAATTTCATAAGCATAAATTCCATTGCTTTTCGGTGTCCAGTTGTTTCCGCCATCTGTACTTAACCAAACACCACCATCATTGCAAGAATAAAGTTTCGTTGGATCATGCGGTGACTGGATAATTTCATGCATATCTGTATGAACATCCGCATACCAATCGGTTAATTGAGCCCAAGTGACTCCATTGTCAGATGAATACCATGTTGCATGTGCTTGAAGCCAAACTTTTGCTGGATCGATGCGATCAACAGTTATTGTATGGTTGTAGTTTCCTTGTCCTGGATCTGCCAAGTTATTCGAGTAATTCGATAAATAAGGGCTTCCTTGTGCTTTTTGAGTCGCGAAATTTAATCCGCCATCAGTCGATTTAAGGATGATTCCACCGCCACCAACAATAGAAAGATACACCACATTTGAATTTGCTGGCGTAACACCAATCCGAGAACCACTTTGAACAATAATTGTTGAAGCGATCACCCCACTCGTAATTTGAGTCCATGAGGTGCCAAAATTCGTTGATCGGTAAAAACGAGGTATATTTTCTTCTGTACAAGCATACAGGATTTGAGAATTTAAAGCGGTGTTGGATTTTAAATCACAAAAAGGAATGTTATTCGCTGTGATTAAACTCCAAGTACTTCCCCCGTTTGTTGATTTGTAAATTCCTTTATTTGTCGCCGCCACATATTCTTGTGAATTAGTCGGGTTTTGGAGAATTTCAATGACCAAACAATTGGTTAAGCTTGTTGCGGAAAAGGTCGCTCCGCCATCGGTAGATTTTAACACACCAGCACTGCTGCTAGAATAATAATTAGCATCACCTGTGCCCAAAAGGATGTTTTGCGCATTGGAATAATCCACGCATACAGATGCGCAATTGTTGGTGATCAATTCTGTCCCTGGTGAAACAGTCCAGTTCGAACCTTGATCAGTTGAAGTGAAAAAACCACCTTCCCCAGTGATAGCGTAGTAAATATTGGGATCTGTTGGGTGAAATTTTAGTTGGCTAATTCTGGAGATGCCATTGATTTGACCCGAAATATCTGTTGGGAAATTAGTGCCACCTACAACGGGTGACCAATTTGCTAATTGTGCAAGTGCAATACAATTGACAATTAGAAACGAAAATAAGAGAGAGAATTTCATGGATCAATTATTTTTTTGTTGATTTAATCGTTCTAATTCAAGTAATTCATTTCGCTGTGCATCAAGTATCTGTTGACGTTCTTCCTCTGAAATGATACTGCCATCTTCTCTTACCCAAGGCTGAACTGCATGAAACCAACCTTTAAAAGCACGTACTTCAGATGCATATTGAATAGTAGGGTTGTTTTTCTTGTTACGGTGTTTCTTCTGTTTACGCTCGTTCTCACGTTCTCTTTCTCGTTCTGATTCTTCATCCGTAATTAATCCAACTTCTTTTTCAAAAGCATCTTTTCCGGCTTCTTCAAAAGCTTCTTTTGGTAATTCACGGTGTTCCCAATAAATGCGAAACGCTTTAACGGTCTCAAAATAATTCGCTGATGGATCGTTCATCATGTCAATCCAAAGGGGCTTTTTTTTGTATTCTCTTTCTTTTTTACGGTTTTCTTGCCCGAAGGTAGAAATGCTAAAGAAAGAACACAGAATAAGCAAGTAAAACAACTTGTTGTGGAGATTATTCATATAGCTCTAGTTTGTGTTAAAAATAGTGATAAAATTTTAACAAAATTGATTGAAACCACGAGACAATATAGGGACAAATGGTTAGTTTTTTTAGTTGTTCAGTTAAACAGTTAAACAGTTAGTCAGTTCTTGAGTTTTTTAAGTTGGTTCCAAAACTCACCAACTCACCAACTCACCAACTCAAAAAACTCACAAAACTGAAAAACTGATAAAACTCAAAAAGTCTAGCGTTTAATAATCAACGATTCCTTACAACTCTTCCCATTCGCTTGAATCATTAACTCAATATCACCAGTTGTTGGAATTAATTTTTCTGGAATTGTGACCGTGAATGTGCGTGATTCATTCGGATCCACCGTTGGTATTTTTTTAAGTTTTTTTAGGTTTCCCTTCGAATCTCGCAAGAAAACGGAATAACTATTCTTTTCTGATCCTACATTAAAGAGGGTCATTTGCCCAGCAATTGTTTTTCCTTTTAGTGGTTTAGGTGACCATTTGACACTAAAAATATTCGGATAGAGTGAACTCGTTATTGCGACACGGTATTGCGGAAAAAAACGCCAAATATTTTTAAAGGTGTCGAGTTTGTCAATGAAAACATCCCAAACAACCTCTCCTTTGGGTGTAACTTCAAAAATGCGGTTAATTGCACCCATGTTCACCAAATAATTACCATTTTGCAATTCTTCAACATTCCCTAATTTGAGACTTTTTCCTGTTGAAAGTGAATCGTAATTAAATGAGAATGAAAACAAACGTTTACCTTTTTCTTCACCATTTTCGCCTTGTGAAAAGACCACTAAACTCGAATAAACGGTTGAATCGCTAATAGAATCATTGTTCACTACTGCTATTGAACCATTTTTCAGAACTTGTACATCGTGTTGCAATCGAAATAATCCAGTACCATAATGTTGGGGTAATCCAGATGCATTTCCACCATAAATCTCCACCACTTTTTTGGATGTCTTATCTATTTTAATAATCCAACTAGCATCTCGAAATCCCGCATAAATATAGTTTCCAACGATTGAAAAGGCATTTAAATGAGTTGCAGCATTCACCGAACCATCTTCTTTTTTACGCAACATAAGTAGCTCTTCAGTTAAAAAAGAGGATGCATGCCATTCCCAAACTACTTGTCCTTTTGGGTTGTATTCAATGATTGTTCCGATTTCATAGCGCGTTGTATCTTTTTGTCCTGGGAAAAGATGCCGTTTTTTTTCATTTCCAAGAATCATGTAGTTGCCCGAAGCTAATTTTTGAAAATCATGGTGGTAATCTTCTGTCCGTTGCTTGGATACTTTTCCATCGTTTGGAGCCTTCCATAATACCCTTCCATCAATATCCATTTCATAAGCATTCGAATCAATAATGGCTAAAAATGTACCATCTTGCGTCATTTTTAAGTCACGAAGACCTGTGTTTTTGGTGAAAAATGGAAGTTCTGGCAAATACCAGATGATTTCTTGATCTCTGTTTATAACAACTTTGGCGTAATCTAAAATCAAGAGGTCGTTGCCTGCTTTTGAAAATTCATTGGTAATTTCCTTGAAGCGAATATATCCAGCTTTTGTTTTGTCATCAGCCACACAACTGAAATGACGTTCTTCTGAAAGGAAGACAACGTTGTTTTTCCCGTTTCTACCAATAATTTGCCACGTATAATTTGTACCAAAAGCGAGATCATCCACTCGGTATTTGTTCGATTTAAAGCTGTATTTTTTTTGCTCTTGTGTTCGATTGTTAGTGAGTTGTAGCTCGTAGGTGGATACTTCATTTTCCCACGGAAATTCAAAACAAACTGATATATAGTTCAATTGCGCATTTTGTGCAGGAACAACCTTTTGTGATTGACCAGTAACAAGAACGAAGAAACTGCAAACAAACAAAAATACCTTAGGTGAAATGTAACCGAACATTGCTTCCTTTTAATTAAATTTATCGCCAAAGTACAGTTTTATTCCTTTAGAGAATGCCAACGAATAGATTATGGTTTCCTTTTTTGTTACTTCTACTTAGCTCGATTGCTTTAGTCGTATCATGCAAACAATCTACTAATACTCCAATTGTTACTCCAGTTGAAGAAGTAGCAGAAGTTGACGTTGAACCACACTTTGCTCCGGACACATCAACTATTCCTAACGATGAATTTGGAGATCTTGTACGTTATGGGCGTAAATTGATTTTAAACACAGCTTATTACATTGGTCCAGAGGGAACAGAAGGCAAGTATTTAGGCAATAAAATGAATTGCACCAATTGTCACCTTGATGCAGGAACACGACCTTATGGGTTTAATTTTTTAAGCACGCATGGTCGGTATCCACAATATCGTTCGCGCGAGGATCGTATTTTAACCTTAGCTGAACGTGTGAACAATTGTATTGAACGACCCCATAATGGTAGACCAATGCCACTTGATTCTAAAGAAATGGTCTCCATTGTGTGTTATATAAAATGGTTAGGCGCAGGAGTTCCAGTTAATGGAAATGTAGAAGGCGACAAAGGTTTGGAGTTAAAACTTCCTGATTACCCCTTGGATGTGAACCATGGAAAAGTTGTTTATCAAAATGAATGTGTCAGATGTCATGGCGCAAATGGAGAAGGTAAATTCTTAGCAAATAATGTAACGTATGAATATCCACCACTTTGGGGTAAATTAAGTTACCAACCTGGTTCAAGTCTTTTTCGTATTATAAAAGCGGCTCAATTCATTAAGGCAAATATGCCCTACGACAAAGCAACGTGGAAAAAAACAGTTTTATCGGATAGAGATGCATTTGATGTTGCGGCTTACATAAATAGTGAACAACATGAACGCCCGAAAAAAACAGGTGTTGATTATCCGAGTATCGAAAAGAAAGCAATTGATTATCCTTTTGGACCTTACAATGATCATTTTTCGGAGACACAACACAAATATGGACCGTATCAACCGATTATTGATTACCGCAAGAAAAAAGGGTTGTACGTAAATTATTGATAAAGCTATTTTCAGTTATCTAGTAATTCATCATTCGGTTTATTATCAGATTGAAACGGATTGATAAAGTAAGAAAGCCCTGAAATTGCCATTCCTCCTATAATAACGTACGTGTCATAAGGCAAATAATAGGTTCTCAGAATCAAGCCAATGAAGAGTACCAAACTACCAATCCAAAATAGAATATTAAAGTCATCTTTATAGCTTTCCATGCGAGATGCGACCAGACTAAGAATGAGTGCAAATGCTCCAGCTAGAAAAAAAACAAGCTGAATCTCGGTTCTGTAGCCGTAACTTTTGCCTGTAAAAAGTGGAATGGCGCACAAAAATGATAGTGCAAACAGCAAATTGGAAAGTTGTTTTATGTTGAGTTTCATCTGGAAATCTTTGACCTGAAAGTACAGAAGTTTTAGCAAGAATGATACGCTAATAACGTTTCATTTGAAATCAAGGCTTTTTCTACATAACGTTTTGATTTCAAACACGCCTTTACCAAAGGAAACTCACGGGCAATATGTGCCAAGATTGCAGCCGACACAATACAACCTGTCCCATGTTTTTTAGCGGGTGTATTAATTTGGGAATTAAACGGATAAACGGCTTTTTGTGTAAAGAGAAAATCTTTCCCTCGTTCTTCCGAATGACCACCTTTTAAATACAACATCGATTTAAATTGTTGAACGAAATCAACAGCTGTTAGTTTACCAAAAAGTTGCTCATATTCTGGTAAATTAGGAATAATGCAATCAATTTTAGGAAGAATTTCTGCTAGTTCTCTTGAAAATCGGTCTGCTGAAAGGTCACCACCTGCTGTTGCCGTTAAAACAGGATCCCAAATGATAAAAGGTCGTTCAACCAATCGATGAATTAGCTGTAGAATGGAAAGTAATATCGTTCCGTTTTCTACTAATCCTATTTTGATATACCGAACAGGATAACGTTCCAATAATGCTGTCAGTTGCTGTTCAATAGTCGCCAAATCAACCCAATTGGTAGCGAAAAACTGATCTTCCGTTTGAATGGTATTTGCGGTTATGACACTCAATCCTTGTACACGTAATTGCTCAAATGTTTTAGTATCAGCAACAATTCCTGCACCTCCTGAAGGATCAAATCCTGCAATTGTCAAACAATACGGTCTTTTTCGTGACATGAAAACTAGGATTCTTCGGTAGGTTCAAAAACAGTAATCTTTGGATTGAGACAAAGGTATTCGATCATTTTTTCAACCCGAGGAGTAATTTCTCTGGTCAGAACAATGCGTTGACATTTTGGTAAACTCTCTACTAATCTCAGAATGTGTTGCGCCATTACGGGATCTGTAGTTATTTCAGAAGCACCATCCACCACGAACAAGTTCAATTGATTCATGTGAATCCCGTTTTGATTGTACAAACTCATGATGCGTTTGGTATTTCCAACGATAATATCAGCTCCTTCAAAAATATTGTTGCGCTCAAGAACCATATTTCCTTTATCGTGACCCAATTCAACAGCAATTTCAGTTCGCCTTGTCCAATGGGTTAGTTGTTGATGCAATACATGGACCGTATCAACTGTTGGAGATAAAATCAACACTCGTGGCGAACCTTCAAATGCTTTTGGCGCACGCATTACTGCTATAAGTCCAATTCCAGTTGTTTTACCAGCTCCCGATTCTGCAACAAAAACAGCATCTCCTCCTTGTTTGATTCGAGCCAAAATAGCTTCTTGTAATGGATTCAAAGCAGTAATATTCGCCTCAGTTAGTGTTCCTTCAAGGAGATTGTTTAATTGTTCGAGCGTCATCTTTTTGATTGAAATTTCACCTCAAAGGTACGAATACTGTTATGAACTCAGGGTATTAAAAATTGGTGATTATATCGGATAACGATTTTTCAGGATCATTACTTTCCCAAATAGTTCCTAAAACTGCAATGTGTTGAAATCCGAGTTGTCGTACCTCTGTAAATCGCGAAGAATCTATACCTCCTAATGCGATGGCTTTTTCTTTAAAATGATTGGATTCACTCGTGATATCCCACACTTCATTTGTGGTATAACCTGCTTTTGAAATACTCGGAAATACGGGGGAACAAAAGAAGTAGTTATAATCAGATTCATTTTTTCGGGCTTCCACTAATTGATGAAAAGAGGTAGAAATAACACGATCATGTTGTTTTTCCGATATGCGATCTTTTTCCGTGTAATGAATTCCTTTGAGTGCAAATGAATCCATTAATTCATGATGCTGATGAATCACAATGCGAGAGTGGAATTCAGTGTGAATGGATTGAATTAACTCATTGAACGTTGCTCTTTCCCAACTAGGTTTGCGCAAATGGAAGATTAAATGGGGGTGTTGTTCTAGTAGTCGATTGATGATTAATGTTTCATTGGAGATGGCAACTGGATATGACAACAAAACGATCATGCATTCAAGTTATTAGTTGAATGTGGGCGCAAAAAGCAATTCACGCCCACAATCGATTCAATGATTTTATTTCAATTTCTCCGGTTCTAAATAGACATCAGCTCCTCGGTCAATGAATTCTTTGGACATGTCTTCCATTCCTTTTTTTAATGCTTCTTCTTCTGCAATTCCTTGTGCTTTTGCATAATCACGTACATCTTGTGTGATTTTCATCGAACAAAAGTGCGGACCACACATGGAACAAAAATGCGCCACTTTCGCATTGTCTGATGGCAAAGTTTCATCATGGTATTCGCGTGCAGTGTCAGGATCCAATGATAAGTTGAATTGATCTTCCCATCTGAATTCAAAACGTGCTTTACTCAAGGCATTATCGCGGTGTTGAGAACCTGGATGTCCTTTTGCTAAATCTGCTGCGTGTGCTGCCAATTTGTATGTGATTACACCGTCTTTTACGTCTTTTTTGTTCGGTAATCCAAGGTGTTCTTTTGGCGTTACGTAACACAACATTGCGCAACCAAACCAACCAATCATGGCAGCTCCAATTCCAGAAGTAATGTGATCATAACCAGGCGCAATATCGGTTGTCAATGGACCTAATGTATAAAACGGAGCTTCATGACATTCTTTCAATTGTTTGTCCATGTTTTCTTTGATCAAGTGCATCGGAACGTGTCCTGGTCCTTCGATCATTACTTGAATATCATGTTTCCAAGCAACTTTGGTTAATTCACCCAATGTTTCCAACTCACCAAATTGTGCGGCATCATTCGCATCGGCTATAGAACCTGGACGAAGACCGTCACCCAATGAAAAGGCAACGTCATAGGCTTTCATGATTTCGCAAATATCTTCGAAATGCGTATACAAGAAATTTTCTTTATGATGTGCCAAACACCATTTAGCCATGATGGAACCACCACGAGAAACAATTCCCGTCAAACGTTTTGCTGTCAAAGGAACGTAACGTAAAAGTACGCCAGCATGAATGGTAAAGTAATCAACTCCTTGTTCAGCTTGTTCAATCAACGTGTCACGGAAAATTTCCCATGTCAGGTCTTCAGCTTTTCCATTCACTTTTTCCAAGGCTTGGTAAATAGGAACAGTACCAATTGGAACAGGGGAGTTGCGCAAAATCCATTCGCGTGTTTCGTGAATATTCTTGCCAGTTGAAAGATCCATAATAGTATCCGCTCCCCAACGACATGCCCAAACTGCTTTTTCAACCTCTTCTTCAATCGAAGAACTCACAGCTGAATTTCCAATATTGGCATTTATTTTCACTAAAAAGTTACGTCCAATAATCATTGGTTCACTTTCAGGGTGATTGATGTTATTCGGAATAATAGCTCTACCTGCTGCAATTTCATCGCGAACAAATTCAGGTGTAATCATTCCTTTTGGCGTATTGGCACCAAAACTATCCCCTTCATGTTGTTTAGCAATTTCTTGAATTTTTTCAATTTGCTGATTTTCACGAATGGCAATGTATTCCATTTCTGGGGTGATGATTCCCTTTTTTGCATAATGCAATTGAGAAACATTTTGCCCAGCTTTTGCGCGATAAGGCTTTGTTGTATGATTGAAACGCAATTCATCCAATGATGGATCGTTTAATCGTTCAATTCCGTAAGCAGAAGAGATAGCAGGTAATTGTTCTACATCACCTCTGTCAATAATCCATTGTTCACGCAAACGTGGCAAACCAATGCGTACATCGATGTCAATGTTCGGATCCGTAAAAGGTCCAGAAGTATCATACACAGTAACAGGTGGATTCACTTCTTTCACAAATTCTCCTTCAGAAAACATGGGTTTTGATTCACTCAATTCAATTTCGCGCATAGCAACTTGAATGTTGTGTAATTTCCCCGGAACATAAATCTTTTTAGAACCTGGAAAAGGTGTACGTGAAAGGGTACTTTCAGTTGGTAATGTTTCTTTTTTCATAATTCCATGTGTATTAAAACGGTTTCAATCAGTACAATAGTCATTCTATCCACCAGCAGCGGCTGTTATAACCAATACCACGTCTTGTTCATTTAACATTTTCGTTTTCCATAATGGACGTTGCACTACAAAATCATTTACCGCAACAGCAATTCCCGTTTTAGTGGAAAGGGACATTTCGTACAATAACTCCTCTAAATTCGAAGCCAATGTTTCAATTTTCTCGTCGTTGAATTGTAATTGCATCGCTCTATTTTTATTGAACAATAGGAGCGCAATGGTGCAGACTCACTTTTCCTTCCGTCGGTATGAACCGCCTCAAGTTCCAAGGGTAATTCTCAGCACGCAAAAGCATACACCCCTAAAGTTCGAAGTAAAGTTACACAAAATGGAAATAGATGCGACCAGAAGGAAATTTTACTTCATAAAAAAAACGCCTTCATTGAATGAAGACGTTTTAATCTGAGTTCGGTTTTAAATTTCAGTTTAGAATACAATCACACGATGAGTAGATTGAATGGATCCTTTCACGGCTTGTAAGAAATAACAACCATTCGAAACATTCATTGGAATCATAACGGTTTGAGTGCCATTTGATGCTGCAATTGCAGTTGTTGAAATCAAAGAACCGTTGATGTCTAGTACTCGAATTTCCATATTTTCCATTGATTGATCAATTTGAACCGCAATTTCTGAACCCGATGCAACTGGATTTGGTGAGATAGAAACACCAATTGACGCTCCGTTTTCTTCCATTCCTAGCACTCCTGTAATATTGAAGTTGTCGAAATAGAAATTACTTGAAAAATCAGAAGCTGTAAATTCGAAACGGAACCGAATTTTGGTGTCTTGAGGTGTTGAACTATAGGTAAATGTTTTTGTAGCCCATTGTTGATCTGTCGTTGGCACAAAGTTTCCAACTTGGTAACCTGCTGTAATCAATTCTTCATTGTCAACAGTTGCATTGGAACGCAATTGCCACGTCTCGCCACAATCTCTGGAAGAATACACTTTTAATTCTTCCGTAATATATGGAAGAGTTGTAGCACTTGTTCCATAGGCATAATCAAATGAAATACTCACATTGGAAGTGTTCGATAAATCATACGAAGGTGAAATCAAGTAATCCTTAGAACCACCAAGACGACCGTAATAAAACCAATCTTCTGTGTATGCTTGTGCTTGACTTACATCTTTGTAATTGTTTAATTGAAAGGCATGAGAAAGTCCTTTTCCAACTCCTGGCATTAACATGAAACGTGCATGATTCTCTTCTGGGTTTTGTGTAACCCACCATCCAGCAGAAGCATTTTCAAAATCATCCATGTTTGGTCCAATAAATTCAGGCCAACCACCACTTACATAGATCATATTGGTAAATGTTTTTGTGTCTGATCCAGCGGCATTTGTTACAGTAAGTGTAACAGAATAGTAACCTGGTTGACTATAGGTAACAACAGGATTTTCATCTGTTGAGGTAGCTGGCGTAGCTCCATTGAGTGTCCACAAATACGTTGTAACGCCTGCTCTCCATGATGCATCATTGAATGTTAATTGCTCCCCAACGCAGATTGTACGCGTGTTGGATGAGAAATCGGCAATTGGAACACAAGTAGGGGGAGAAAGTACATCCTCATCCGTTGTTCCAGTCGCTGTTTTGTTTACAGCAGTATACAGATTTTTCCGATTGGCAGTTTCTTGATCTAATACATTGTGCATAAATGCAATTTGTCCTTCCGTAAACATGAGATTACATTGCGCATATTCCATGTAATTTTGCGTGTTTTCAATGATTCCCGGAACGCATGTTTCGTCATTTAGAATACATTGAAAATGTCCTTTCGTAATTGGTGTATCGGTAACACCATCATCACCACAGGCTACTTCAGGCTTATTTGTGCCACCCCAAGTATGATCAAGACCTAAATAATGTCCTATTTCATGTGTCAATGTACGTCCATTGCTAGCTGCAGCGGTTCCAATTTTGCCAACTTGCGAATGCAACATCATGACACCATCCATATAAAAATATCCTCCTGTTACATCCGTAGGATGGTGCGAGAAGCCTAATAATGTTGGTTTAGGAAATGATTTTACTACCCACACATTGAGGTAATTTGATCTAAGCCATTGATTTAATTTTGAATCATTATCTCCTCTCCCAATTGTGTCAACATTTCTAGTTTGATGCGAATAAATGTGTTCAATCCCGTTCGTACAGTTTCCATAAGGATCCTTTGTTGCTAATCTAAATTCAATCATAGCATCGCCTGCAATATCTTGGAATTCTTGAACTACACTACTTATATCTGAGTTGAGTTTTCGGTAGTCTTCATTCAGAATTTCCATTTGGTTATGAACTTGTGCATCGGTGATGTTTTCTGATCCATATTCATGCAGGATATGGAATACTACTGGAATAATGTAAACTTGTCTTTTCTTACCATCAACCACTTTTGTCTCAGCATATTTTGCTAAGAAATTTTGCCGATCTACTGCCAACTGTGGATTCTCAGCATAGAGTTTTTTTTGTTGGGCAGCCATTCCGCAGGGCTCATTTTGAGCGAAAGAAGTTTTACCTATTAAAAGGCAAAATGCTGTTGCACTCCCTACTAGTAATTGTTTATACATATCGTTGGATTTTATGGTTTAAAACTAGCCGAAATGTATGGGTTTTCAATGTCTAAATAGTTGTAATTGAGCGTTGTGTATCAGTTGTTGATCTGGAGGTATCTATATGATGATATTCTTAAATTAGCTATTTTCTATTTTAATGTAACGTTATTAATAGTAATAAAAAAAACGCTCTCTGACGAATCAAAGAGCGTTTCAAAAAAGTTAGTTGTTTTATTAGAAAACAATCACTCGGTGAGTGGATTTAATTGATCCTTTCACAGCTTGTAAGAAGTAACATCCTTTCGAAACATTCATTGGGATAAGTACCGTTTGTGTTCCGTTAGAAGCAGTAACTTGTGTTGTTGAAATCAATGAACCATTCATGTCTACAACTTGAAGTTCCATGTTTTCAGAAGATTCGTTAATCTCAACAGCAATCTCAGATCCTGAAGAAACTGGATTTGGAGAAATAGACACACCTAATGTTTGTCCGTTTTCTTCGATTCCAAGTGTTCCTGAAATATTGAAGTTATCAAAGAAGAAGTTACTTGATTTATCAGAAGCGATGAATTCAAAACGGAAACGCAATTTAGTATCTTGTGCTGTAGAAGCATAAGTAAAGGTTTGTGTTTTCCATTGAGAATTTTCTGTAGGAACAAAATTCTCATTTCCAACATAACCAACCGTGATGATTTCCTCATCTGATAAAGTTGCATTGGAACGAATTTGCCAAGTTTTACCACAATCTCTTGAAGTATATACTTTTAATTGCTCCGTAATATCAGCTAATGTTGTTGCTTTTGTTCCGTAAGCGTAATCAAAAGAAATACTCACATTCGAAGTATTGGATAAATCATAAGAAGGAGAAATCAAATAATCAGTTGAACCACCTAAACGATTGTAATAATACCAATCTTCAGTATAAGCATCAGCTGCAGCGACATCTTTAAAATTATTCAACTGGAAACCATGTGACTGGTCTTTTCCAACATTTGGCATAAGGTTGAAACGTGCCCAGTTATCTTCAGGGTTTTGTGTCATCCACCATCCAGCAGAAGGACCTTCAAAATCATCAGCAGTTGGGCCGATGAATTCTGGCCAGTTACCACTTATATAAATCATGTTGTTAAACACTTTTGTGTCTGAACCTGTAGCATTTGTTACAGTTAAAGTTGCAGAATAGAAACCATCTTGATTGTAAACCACTGAAGGATTTGCAGAAGTAGATGTACTAGGTGTTCCACCAGGGAAAGACCATAAGTAATCCGTAACTGTAGCTTTCCAAGAAGCGTCTTTAAAGTTAACAGCATCACCTACGCAAGCCATTCGTTTATCCGAGAAGAAGTCTGCAACTGGAGTACAAGTAGGAGTTAAATTTTGGAAAGTACCTGTTTCAATGTGATTAGAATCTAAATACAAGTTATTACGTTGAGCCGTTTCTTGTTCTAAAACATTGTGCATGAAGGTTGCTTGGTCAATCGTAAACATGTGTGAACAGTAACTGTACTCCATGTAGTTTTGTGTATTCTCAATGATTCCAGGAACACATGTTGAATCTGCTAAATCAAAAGCTGAACAACTATTGTGTCCTTTTGTGATAGGAGTATCGTCAACTCCGTCATCTCCACAAGCAACTGCAGGATCATTAGTGTTACCCCACGTGTGAGCTAAACCAAGATAATGACCAATTTCATGCGTAAGTGCACGTGAACTAAATGCATTACTTGTTCCGATACTACCAACATAATCGTTCAAGATAATGATTCCGTCTGCAAAAAAGAAACCACCTGTTGTTGCAGTAGGATAATAAGCATAACCTGCAACACCAGCTTCACCAATTGTATTCACTACCCAAACATTTAAGTAGTTAGCACGGTGCCATTGGTTTAATTTTGAATAGTCATCTGAACTGTTCGTTAAATGCGTGTAAATATGCTCAATACCATTTGTGCAATTCCCATAAGGATCCAATTTAGCCAATTCAAATTCAATCGTAGCATCTGCAATCAATGTATCAAATGCAGGAACAACCAAAGAAGTGTCAGCATTTAATTTACGATAATCTCTATTTAAGATTGTCATTTGATCGATGATCTGAGCATCAGAAATGTTTTCAGTTCCATATTCATGAATAATATGGAAAACAACTGGAATTCTATACAGTGTTCGCTTTTTTCCGTTTACAATTGTTGTTTCCTTGTATTGTGAAACAAGGTGTTCATAATCAAGTGCTAATTGTGGGTTGTCTGCATACAATTGTTGTAATTGATGAGGAAGTCCACACTTAAAACTACTTTCTTGAGCTGTAACTTGCATTGAAGCACCAAAGCCTAATACTGTTAAAGCTCCTAATAGTATTTGTTTACGCATGTTTAGAAATTTAAGTTTTTCAACATTTATACCAATTAAATAACGTTCAAAAATGAAAGAATTCATTCATTGACGTTGCAATTTTGACTCAAAATGAATTAAAAAAAGGGCTTTGTTACAGTATTTAATTCGCTAGTAATCAATCGACTGATTGGGTTTTTACGAATTTTAATCTTTTTTAACACATATTTAGCACCCTGTAAATATACACGAATTCTATTGATGAACAAAAATCGACTTGGTTCTTTGATTGAATTGTAGTAGCTATAGATTAATGTGTAAATGGTTGTTTTTTTAAGATGCAATTTCATTTTTTCAATTCTTGATCAACTAGAGAGAATTAATGTTCTCTAACCTTTTAGTGGATTCTTATCGAAGTTTCTAATTGAATTTAGGTTAATAATCAACAAATTTGACCTTTTCGAAAGTATAAACACGATTTCTTTGTTCGGAATGAACTGGTTGTGTAACTTTGTTGAAACTTTTAGGGGTGCTGTAACATTTCGGCTGAGAAAAACCCTCATTACCTGATGCAGATAATGCTGTCGAAGGGAAAAAGCGGGGTTCTTGCGTGTACCTTCCTGAAAGTCATATTATGTTTATATGGAATTAGCACGTATTCAATATATCACTCACCCAGATGAAGACTTCAATGAATTGTCATGGGTTCACCGTTTGCACGAAAATGGAATCAACTGGATTCAATTGCGTTTAAAGGAGGAAGATGTTATTCGTCGATTCCCAGATAAGCATTACTTAGCCTATTTTCATGAAGTTGCTGATAAAATGCGGATCATAACGAATGCGTTGGGCATCACTTTTACTGTCAATGATGAACTTGAAGTTGCTTCGTTTAGCAATGCTGATGGAATTCATATAGGTCAAGACGATGCTACTCCTGAATTCATTTATAGCCGGTTGAATCATTCAAAAATGATAGGAGGTACAGCTAATTCGTATGCTGAAATGCTTCATTTCTCAAACATTCCAATGACCTATTTTGGTGTAGGTCCATTAAGAGTTACTTCAACAAAAACAAACTTAAAACCAGTCTTGGGAATAAGCGGATATGCGTCATTGATAAATACAATGAAAAGGGAAGGCGTCGAGACGCCTGTATTTGCCATTGGAGGCGTGGTTCCAACAGATGTTCTTCCATTACTGAATGCAGGGGTATACGGAATTGCGGTTTCGGGAGCCATATTTCAGGAGCAACATAGTAACGAAGTAATTCAACTTTTCACACATGAAATTGAGCGATATGAACTTACAAATAGGAGATAAACAATTTCAATCCAGGCTGTTTACTGGAACGGGGAAATTCAATTCTAATGAATTGATGGAAGAAGCTTTACTAGCAAGTGAATCTGAGTTGATTACTGTTGCACTGAAACGTGTAAATCATACCTTAGAAGATGATATTTTAAAACGTGTTCAACATCCTCACCAACACTTGTTGCCCAACACATCTGGTGCGCGAACTGCTAAGGAAGCCGTTTTTGCTGCTCAATTGTCACGCGAAGCTTTCCAAACAAATTGGTTGAAATTGGAAATTCACCCTGATCCAAAGTACTTGATGCCAGATCCGATTGAAACGCTTAAAGCAGCTGAAATTCTGGTGAAAGAGGGATTTGTTGTGTTGCCTTATATTCATGCAGATCCTGTTTTGTGTAAACGATTAGAGGAAGTTGGTGTTGCCGCAGTCATGCCTCTCGGTTCCCCAATTGGATCCAATCAAGGACTCGTAACACGAACATTTCTGCGAATTATTATTGAGCAATCGACTGTTCCAGTTATTGTAGATGCTGGAATTGGAGCTCCTTCTCATGCAGCTGAGGCAATGGAAATGGGAGCAGATGCGGTTCTTGTTAATACAGCAATTGCAGTGAGTGGAAATCCCATAATGATGGCGAAAGCATTTAAAATGGCTGTAGAAGCTGGTCGATTGGCCTATCAATCACGTTTGGCAAATCCTGACTTTCATGCACACGCAAGTAGTCCACTAACTGGTTTTTTAAATGAGCTCTAATCGTTCTTTTTCTGAGGTTTTTGACCAATTGGATTGGGATGAAGTAAAAACATCCATCTATTCCAAAACAACGCAAGATGTGCGAAAAGCATTGGATAATCCTGTTCGTGATTTAGAGGATTTTAAAGCGCTAATCTCTCCTGCAGCAATGCCTTTTTTGGAGGAAATGGCCAAGAAAAGCAACGAACTCACTTTACAGCGTTTTGGAAAGGTGATGCACATGTACATTCCACTTTATTTGTCCAATGAATGTCAAAATATTTGTACGTACTGTGGTTTTAGTCTTGATGTGGATATTGCGCGTAAAACCTTGACTGATGCTGAAATTCATGCAGAAGCTCGCATCGTAAAAGCCAAAGGATTTGATCATCTTTTGCTAGTAACAGGTGAGGCCAATAAAACAGTAGGTTTACCTTATTTCAGAAATGCAATTAGCCTACTAAAGCCTTATTTTTCCCAAATTTCAATGGAGGTTCAACCGTTGGAAGAAAGTGAATATAAAACGCTAGTAGAGGATGGGTTGTATGCTGTACTTGTTTATCAAGAAACCTATCATAAAGCAGATTATAAACTTCATCATCCGAAGGGAAAAAAATCCAATTTTGATTACCGGTTAGATACACCTGATCGATTGGGCAGGGCAGGAGTACATAAAATTGGCTTAGGTGTTTTATTTGGACTAGAAGATTGGCGAACCGATACGTTTTTCTGTGCGTCGCATTTGAATTACTTGGAAAAAACCTATTGGAAAACAAAATACGCTATTTCTTTTCCACGTCTTCGTCCTTGTGCCGGAGGTGTAGATTTAAAGTCTGTCATGTCGGATCGCGATTTAGTTCAATTAATTTGTGCTTATCGTTTGTTTAATCAGGAAGTAGAGTTGTCTATGTCAACACGTGAGTCAGCTGTTTTTCGAGATCATATTATTCATTTGGGAATTACCTCCATTTCTTCTGATTCAAAGACTGATCCAGGAGGCTACGCAACTCCAAATGAAAGTTTAGAACAATTTGAAATTGACGATACGCGTTCTACTGATGAGTTTACAGAAGTAATAAAAGCTGCTGGTTACGAACCTGTTTTCAAAGATTGGGATTGGTCACTGATGCACCACGCTGAATAAACGAACGAATATCCAACAGGAAATCAATGTCTTCTTCGATCTTGTTTCCAATAACAATGATGTTTGCTCCAGCAATTTTTAAGGCCTCAATTGCTTCAATTGTTCGAATTCCACCACCAACAATAATAGGAGTTGGGAGAATTGTTTTTACTTCTTGAACCAATTCTGTAGGTACAGATTGTAATGCTCCGCTTCCCGCATCAAAATAAATCAGTTGTTGCCCCATTAAATGGCCTGCAATCGCGGTTTGACGGGCTATTGACAATTGATCCCGAGGAATGGGAGTTGTTTGACTGACATAAGCAACAGAAGTTAACTTGCCACCATCAATTAAAATATATCCTGTTGGAATGACTTCTAAATCCATTCCAAGTACTTCTTCTGCACACTGAACATGGTGACCAATTAAGAAATCGGGATTTCTCCCAGAAATTAGATTCAGAAAAAGCAAGGCATCAGCATCAGCGGATAATTGATGTCCTGCGCCGGGGAATAATACAATTGGAATGGAAGAGTTTGCTTTTAAAAGTGCTACTACTCGCTCAATGTCCTTTCTATGAACGGTACTTCCTCCAACAAAGAAATAATGAATCCCAGCAAAAGTGGCTTTTTGAATTAAATCAAGTAGTTTATCTGTCTTTATTGCCTTTTCAGGATCAATCAGCAAAGCGATCTGACCGCTCTCTTTAGAAATATGTTCAAATACTGTCAATACTAGCTGTTTTTTCTTTACCTGCATTGCAAGTTATTAAATAATGCTTATATAATTGGTATGTTAGTTCATATTCATGCAAGATGTGAAATTGATTAATCGTTCCAAAATACCGTTCGCCTTCTTTTCGAATGATTAAATCAGTGCTAAAGTGAACACCTTTTCGATCAGCCAATTTAAAAAGCGTTTCTTTAAACGACCACAATAAGGACATATCAAATGCGCTATTAATGGCGAAATGTTCTTTTTCAGAGACATGAATAAATTTAGAATGGAGTTGCATTGCCTTTTCCCGAACAGATTCCAAGTCTAAGCCTACATTAAATTCAGTTGAATGAGCCAGTCCAACAAGCTGGTCCGTATGCGAAAGTGAGATATAACCGCGGTCTTCTATATAAGGTGATCCAATTGCCGAGTAATGAATTTGTTTTTTTCCGAACAAAGAAGTGCGAAGAAAACGTGATGCAGCAAATTCTAATCGCTTTGCAACATGTCGAATGGAATTAAATTTAATGATTTCTAGATCCGTTAAGCTGTCTAAATAACTATCTAGCTTATTTTCATTGACTTCCATTAAATAAACGGACAGGTCACTTTGCTTAATAATTTGGACACATGACATATCGCGAAAATAAGCAACGTTTTTAATTTAAAGAGGTAGAGTTGTATAAAACCATTGAAAATAGCCATTTGTAGCGCAATTAAAAAAGATCTATTGTTATACATTTGTTAATGTAAGTTAAGTAAAAAACGAGCTGTTTTCTTTTTTAAGAAATGTTAACACATCGATTTTTTCTATATTTACGGGCTTTGTTACAAACTAAAAGGTGTATAATTAAACTGTACTTATGTTACGAAAACTAAACTTGTTACTCGCAAGTCTTTTGTTGACAGTGTCTTACGGTTATTCTCAATCTGGATTGGGAACTATCAGAGGGACGATTGCTGACAAAAAAAGCGGGGAGGTGCTATACGGATGTATAGTAGCCGTAAAACAAAATGGAACAGTTAAGGCGAATGCTACCTCTGATTTTGACGGTAAATTTCAAATTAACTCCATTACTCCTGGATCTTATGATGTAGAAATCAGTAATCCGGGTGAAGGATATCAGCCAACTGTTACCACTGGGGTAATTGTATCGTCTGATCGAATCACTTTCTTGGATGATCTCGTTCTTGATAAGAATGATATCGAAGAGGTAGTCATTGTTGCGTATCGTGTTCCACTCATCGACCGAAATGGTGGTGCTTCCGGAGGAACAGTAACGCGTGAGGACATTAATCGAATGCCAACTCGTTCAGCAGCTGGTGTTGCCTCCACAATTGGTGGGGTGAACGTTGATGAAGGATCAGGAGGGATTTCTGTTCGTGGTTCACGTTCTGATGGTACTTACTTCTACATTGATGGTATTAAGGTACGTGGTTCATCCAACTTACCGAAATCAGCAATTGAAGAGGTGACTGTTATCACGGGGGGTCAACCAGCCAACTATGGTGATGCAACTGGAGGTATTATCTCTGTTACAACACGTGGGCCATCTGCAAAATATTTCGGTTCATTCGAAGTTGTATCATCTGGTCTTTACTTTAAAGGAAGTGATCCTGATGGATATACTGGAAAAGTAATTGGTTTAGATAAGTTTGGTTACAACTTAGTAGAAGGATTAATCTCTGGTCCATTATGGATGCAAAAAGATTCAACTGGTAAGAAAACAAAACCGCGTTTAGGTTTTTTCTTGTCAGCTAACTATACGAGCGAACTAGATAACCGCCCATTAAACGGTGGAAGTTACCGCATTAAAAAAGATGTGCGTGATGCATTACTTGCGAATCCTTTAAGTCCTAACTCAAGTGGAACAGGTACTACGCACAATGCAAGTTTTTTAAGAGCAGATGACTTTGAAAAGGTTGCATGGAGAATGAATGCACGTAATGCTACATTATCAGCATCTGGTAAAATTGATGTAAATACAGGGCCAACAGTCAACTTGACATTTGGAGGATCCTTAAATTACAACAATGGTAGTAATTATGATTACAACAGTTCATTAATGAATTTCACCAATTTTGGGGTTTTTAACACATTAGATTGGCGTGTATATGGTCGTTTTTCTCAACGATTCTCAAATAAGGAAGAAGGAAGTGCTTCTAAAATCAAATCTGCTTTTTATTCAATCATGGTCGATTTCTCCAAATCGAAATCCGAAGTGTATGATGCAAAACATAAGTTTAATTTGTTCAACTATGGGCATGTGGGTAAATTCGTAACAACCCGCACACCATCTTATGAGTTTGATACAAAGACATTGACTTATGTGCATAATGGTTTTAGAGATGTTGTTGTTGATTTCACACCTTCTGAAACGAATTCGGCATTAGCTGCAATTACTTCTCAGTATTATAATATCTATGCTGGTGACCCAATTGGTAACTACGAGAATTTGTTGCAAATCCAACAAGGAAATGCGTTAAGAAATGGTGACGTTCCACAATCCGTTTATGGAATCTGGAATAACATAGGTACACCAAATAACTATTTCCAAAAAACAGAGAACGATCAGTTCCGTGTAACTGGTTCTGGTTCAGTAAATATTGGTGATCACTCCATCTCACTTGGTTTTGAGTACGAACAACGTTGGGATAGAGGATGGACATCAGGAAACAATGGTCCTATTGGTCTTTGGTCAATTGCACGTCAATTAGCAAATTTCCATATTAAAGAGTTAGATGTAAACAAACCAACAGTTGTTGATTTAGGTGGTTTCCAACAAATCACGTATGATCGATTGAATCCTGGTTATGCTTACACTTCTGGTACTGGTGAGTATGGAGGTGTTAAAGAAGGTGATGCTCAAAGTTTCTTTGATTATAATTTACGTGAAAAGTTAGGTTTTGACCCAGCTGGAACCGATTTCATTGACATCGATCAATACGATCCTAATTTATACAACTTTGATATGTTCTCTCCGGATGAATTGTTTAATGGAGGTGATAACTTCGTTGAATATTGGGGGTATGATCATACAGGTAAAAAAGTACGTGGTACAACAGATATCGACAAATACTTTACTGAGTTTGATGAGCACGGTAATTACAAACGTTTTATCGGAGCATTCCAACCAGTTTATATTGCTGGTTATGTAATGGATAAATTTGCATTCAAAGATATCGTATTCAACGTAGGTGTTCGTGTCGATGTATTTGATGCCAACCAACCAGTATTGAAAGACAAATACTTATTGTATACAGCGAATAATGTAGCTGAGGCACGTCAAAATTTAATTGATAATCCAACCAATACATGGATTGTGATTCCTGAGTCAATCGGTGATGATGCGACTGTATATGTAAACGATGTGAATAACCCAACTCAAATCAATGGTTTCCGTGAAGGTGATACATGGTTTGATGCAAATGGTGTTGTCATTGAAGATCCAAAAATCATTCGTGGTCCTTCAGGAATTTCACCTTGGTTGAAAGATCCAGGTGCTGCAGCTTCTCAAAAGATTTCAGCTGATGCTTTTGAAGATTATAAACCACAAGTAAATGTAATGCCGCGTATTGCATTCTCATTCCCAATTTCAGATGAAGCGTCTTTCTTTGCTCACTATGATGTTTTAACTAAACGTCCTACTACTGCTGCTCGTTTTAATCCAATCGATTATCAATTCATTGAATCTCGTACAAATGTGGTTAACAACCCTAATTTGTTACCAGAGAAAACAGTTGATTATGAGCTTGGTTTCCAACAAGTGTTGACCAAAACATCTTCATTGAAAATCTCTGCATTCTATCGTGAACAACGAAATAACGTTCAGTTGATTAATGTATTTGAAGCATATCCAAACACTTACAAAACGTATGGTAATCGTGATTTCGGAACAGTTAAAGGTTTGACAGTATCTTATGATATGCGTCGTACTGGTAACATTCGTATGACGGTAGCCTATACATTGCAATTTGCAGATGGAACTGGTTCTGATGCAACCTCTGCTGCAGGTTTGATCAATGCAGGTCTTCCGAATTTACGTAACATCTTCCCGTACTCGTATGACCAACGTCATGCATTCGCAATCTCAATGGATTATCGTTATGGTGAAGGAGCTGATTACAATGGACCAATGATCGGTGATGTGAAAATATTGGAAAACACAGGGTTAAATATTTTGACAAACATTTATTCAGGGAATCCTTATTCTACACAAAATGCAGTTGTAGGTGATGGATTGTTAAGTCCAAATGCTGCTGGTCTTACTGGAACAACTAACGGATCACGTTTGCCTTGGCAGTATCGTTTAGATGTACAATTAGATCGTACGTTTAACTTGAATTTTGGTAAAGAAGGTAAAAAGAAAACAACTTTCTTGAATGTTTATATCCGTGCTACCAACCTTTTGAATCAAATGAACGTTCTTAACGTTTATAGATCTACTGGTAACTGGAATGATGATGGTTATTTGGCGGCGTCTCAATATCAGACAACGATTCAAAACCAATTGGATGAACAGTCATTCAGAGATTATTACAACATGAAAATTCAAAATGCATTTAACATCAGTTCACCTCGAACTATTCGCTTAGGGGTTAAGTTTGATTTCTAAGAAAATAAAGGAATTTGTATGAAAAGAACACTAAATTATTTAGCACTCGCTGTCACATTCTTTGCCGTTGGAACTGCCTCGGCTTACGATCATGACTTCGGGAAAGGGAAATCAGGGGTTCTAACGAAACCTGTATCCCAAACAAGAGGAGCCAATTGTGCTCCTGCCAACTACCGTCTCACAATGGCTTTCAATGATGTAAGTTGTCAGCTGGAAACAGGTGGTCTATTATTCTTA
>JAYSRF010000165.1:0-30052 GCA_043721195.1 Fluviicola sp.
CATTTAACCTAATTGTAATACCATTTTTTGTAATTATCATTAAGTCATTTGCATCGGTTACAGATTTAATACCAATTAAATTACCGGTTTTTTCAGTAATGTTAATTGTTTTAACTCCTTTACCTCCACGATTTGTAACACGGTATTCTTCAATGTCCGAACGCTTACCATACCCTTTTTCAGATACCACTAAAACATTCGCATTCATATCATCAATGCAGATCATACCAATAACTTCGTTATTTCCGCCTTCTTCGTCGTTTAAATCAATTCCAATTACCCCAGAGGCATTTCTACCCATTGGACGAACTTTTACTTCGTTGAAACGAATCGCACGACCTGCTTTTGTTGCCAAAACCATTTCATTCGTTCCGTCTGTCAAACGTGCTTCTAACAATTCATCATCTTCACGAATGGTAATGGCATTGATACCATTTGCACGTGGACGAGAATAAGCTTCCAAGGATGTTTTCTTGATGATACCTTGTTTGGTACACATCACAATGAAGTTATTCTGAACGTATTCTTTATCTGTTAAGTCCAACACTTTAACATAAGCCTTGATCTTATCATCTTGTTCAATATTCAGCAAATTCTGAATCGCTCTTCCTTTTGCCAGTTTATTTCCTTCCGGAATTTCAAACACACGCATCCAGAAACAACGTCCTTTCTCTGTGAAAATCAATAAATAATTGTGGTTGGTAGCAACGAATAATTGTTCCAAGAAATCTTTATCACGAGTGGTCGACCCTTTTGAGCCCATTCCACCACGACTTTGAACCTTGAATTCATTCAAACTTGTACGTTTAATATAACCAGCATGAGAAATGGTAATAACCACTTCATCGTCTGGAATTAAATCCTCAATTTTCATTTCTGAAGCAGAGTACTCAATTCTTGAACGACGTGCATCACCATATTTCTCACGAATGTGGATCAATTCGTCTTTGATAATTTGCATACGACGTTCTTCACGTGCCAAAATATCTTTCAAGTCAGTGATTAAGATCATTAACTCGTCATATTCACCACGTAATTTGTCTTGCTCTAGTCCAGTCAAATGACGCAAACGCATTTCAACAATGGCACGTGATTGAAGATCAGACAAAGCGAAACGTTCCATGAGTTTTTCACGCGCCTCTTCAGGACTTTGTGAAGCACGAATAATCGCAATAACTTCATCAATGTTATCTGAAGCAATGATCAAACCTTCTAAGATATGCGCACGCTCTTCTGCTTTACGTAAATCGAATTTTGTTCTACGAACAACTACTTCGTGACGGAAATCAACGAAATAGCCAATCATTTGTTTTAAGTTCAATAATCGAGGACGACCATCAACCAAACAAATATTATTAATCGAAAACGAACTTTGTAATGCAGTGTATTTGTAGAGTTTGTTCAACACTACATTTGGAATGGAATCGCGTTTTAATTCATACACGATGCGCATACCATTTCTATCTGATTCATCACGAATATCAGAAATACCTTCGATTTTTTTGTCATTGACCAAATCAGCGGTTTTCTTGATCATGTCCGCTTTGTTGACCTGATAAGGAATTTCCGTTACAATGATTTGCTCACGACCACCAACTTCTTCTATTTCTGCTTTAGCACGAATAACAATCCGTCCTCTACCAGTTAAAAGTGCTTCACGAGCGCCATCTACACCGTAGATAATACCACCAGTTGGGAAATCAGGAGCTTTTACAAATTGCAATAAATCTTCGTCAGGAATGTCCTTATCATCAATATATGCAATGATACCATCTACAACCTCCGTTAAATTGTGCGGAGCCATATTCGTAGCCATACCAACAGCAATACCACTCGCACCATTAATAAGGAGGTTTGGTATTTTGGATGGAAGTACAGAAGGTTCTGTCAATGAATCGTCAAAGTTGGGTTGAAAATCAACCGTTTCTTTTTCCAAATCATCCAGCATTTCTTCCGCAATCTTCCGCAAACGGGCTTCCGTATATCGCATTGCTGCTGGACTATCACCGTCTACTGAGCCAAAGTTTCCTTGACCATCTACTAAAGGATAACGAAGCGACCATTCTTGAGCCATACGAACCATTGTGTCATACACTGAACTATCACCATGTGGGTGATACTTACCAAGTACTTCACCAACAATACGCGCAGACTTCTTGTGCGCACGGTTGGAGTAAACACCCAGGTCCTGCATTCCATATAATACGCGGCGGTGAACTGGTTTGAAACCGTCACGTACATCTGGTAGAGCACGTGACACAATTACCGACATCGAATAATCGATGTACGCCGATTTCATTTCATCTTCGATGTTAATCTGGATTATTCTTTCTCCATCTGCCATCTTGTCATTGTTTTAAATTTGAGCACGAAAATTGTGTGCAAAAAGCAAGGCTCGAAATTAGCTTTTTATCTCCTACAAAAAAGAGGTGAAAGATAGTATTTACTAACAAAAAGTAGTGTAAAAATGCTCTTTCGATGTACTTATTAACATTTTAAGCGTTTATATATTTGTAGTGTGCATAAACTGTCGCTGTAAATAAAAGAATAAGTGAAGGAATTGGCTTCTTGTGAATAATAAAAATGCAATTAGCTCACAAAATCGACTTATTTTTGGTAACACAATAGGATAAATATGGAAGCAAAATTTTCTCCCCGAGTTAAAGATGTGTTGAGTTTCAGTAGAGAAGAGGCTTTGCGCTTAGGAAATGATTTCATTGGTGTGGAACATTTCTTTTTAGGTATTTTGAGAGAAGGAGAGGGCAATGCTGTCAAAATTCTATCAGGATTTAACCTCGACTTATCGCAAATCAAACAAGAGTTAGAAAAACAATTATCGGATACTGCTAAATCTGTAATTGCCCCTGGTGCAAATATACCGTTGGTAAAGCAAGCCGAGCGATTGTTAAAAATTACCTATTTGGAAGCGAAATTATTCAAGAGTCCGGTAATTGGAACCGAACATTTGTTACTTTCGATGCTGAAAGACGATGATTCTGTAGTTTGCAGAACATTGAGTAAATACGGAGTGAACTATAATACAGTTAAAGACGAATTAGACGATATGTTAGACGAAAACAACACGCCGCGTGCAGAAATGCCCGGTTCAGCTGATGACGAAGATCAAACCTTTGGTGCTGGACAGCGAAAAGGGGCTGACCCAAAATCAAAAACTCCAGTACTAGACAATTTTGGTCGTGATTTGACTAAAATGGCAGAGTCTGGTAAATTAGACCCGATTGTTGGTCGTGAAAAAGAAATTGAACGCGTAAGCCAAATTTTATCGCGTCGTAAGAAAAATAATCCGATTCTAATTGGTGAACCTGGTGTTGGTAAAAGTGCCATTGCTGAAGGCTTAGCTTTGAGAATTGTACAACGTAAAGTATCACGTGTACTCTTTAATAAACGCATTGTTTCCCTAGATTTAGCTTCGTTAGTTGCTGGAACAAAATACCGTGGTCAATTTGAAGAGCGTATGAAGGCGGTAATGGCGGAAATTGAAAAAAATCCCGATATTATCTTGTTCATCGATGAAATCCATACCATTATTGGTGCAGGTGGCGCAAGTGGCTCATTGGATGCTTCAAACATGTTTAAGCCTGCTTTGGCACGTGGTGAAATGCAAGCAATTGGTGCTACAACCTTAGATGAATACCGTCAGTATATTGAAAAGGATGGAGCGTTAGAACGACGATTCCAAAAAGTATTGATCGAACCTACTAATTTAGAGGAGACGATTCAAATTTTGAACAATATCAAAGAACGTTACGAAGATCACCACATGGTAACGTATACGGATGAAGCAATTGCTGCATGTGTGAAATTAACTGAGCGATACATTACGGATCGTCATTTACCGGATAAAGCAATTGATGCATTGGATGAAGTAGGATCACGTGTTCACTTAAAAAACATTCATGTTCCAGAAGAAATTGTAACGATTGAAGGTGAAATTGAAGCGTTAAAAGAACAGAAAAACGAAGTTATCAAAACGCAACAATACGAGAAAGCTGCTGAATTGCGTGATTCTGAACGTAAATTACAAGATCGATTAGAAGAAGCGAAGAAAAAATGGGAAGATGATTCAAAGGCTCATCGTGTTACTGTAACTGAAGAACACGTAGCTGAAGTTGTTTCCATGATGTGTGGAATTCCTGTTACACGTTTGGCTCAAACCGAAATGGGGCGTTTAGCTACTATGGGTGAAGAGTTACGTGGTAAAGTAATTGGTCAAGATGAAGCGGTTGAAAAGGTTGTGAAAGCTATTCAACGTAATCGTGCAGGATTAAAAGATCCAAACAAACCAATTGGTTCGTTCTTTTTCCTAGGGCCAACAGGTGTTGGAAAAACTCAATTGGCTAAAGTATTGGCGAAATACCTCTTCGATACTGAAGATTCATTGATTCGGATTGATATGTCGGAATACATGGAGAAATTTTCGATCTCTCGTTTAGTTGGAGCGCCTCCAGGATATGTTGGGTACGAAGAAGGTGGACAGTTAACCGAAAAAGTACGTCGTAAACCGTATGCGATCATTTTGTTAGATGAGGTAGAAAAAGCACATCCAGATGTTTTCAATTTGTTGTTACAAGCCTTGGATGATGGTCACATGACGGATGGTTTGGGTCGTAAAATCGATTTCAAAAATACCATCTTAATTATGACTTCCAATATTGGAGCGCGTCAGTTAGCTGATTTTGGAACAGGTGTTGGATTTGGTACAAGAGCAAAAACAGAATCACGTGATGAGGATACAAAAGTGATCATTCAAGGTGCTTTGCGAAAAGCATTTGCTCCTGAGTTCTTAAACCGAATCGATGATATGATTATTTTCCATTCATTGACACGTGAAAACATCCATAAAATCATTGATTTGGAATTATCTAAATTGTATGATCGTATTCATCAATTAGGTTATACTGCAATTTTGACAGATAAAGCCAAAGATTTTATTGTTGATAAAGGATACGATGAGAAATTTGGTGCACGACCATTAAAACGTGCAATTCAAAAGTACATTGAAGATCCACTTGCTGAAGAAATCGTTAAATCGAATTTGCAAAGTGGAGACACCATTTTGCTCGATATAGCAGAAGGTGAAGCGTTACTTTCGCTTTCCATTGAAAAAGGAAAAACAAAACCAGCGAGTAAAAAATAATTCAATTTGCAAACGAACTAAATAAAGGCTTCTCAATTGGGAAGCCTTTTAACCTCAGTTCAATTATAAATTTCAGTTCAGAATCCTATTAAAGTTTGAAAGAAAAGGCGGTTTTATGAGTGATAGCGAGTTATCGCGAATAAAATCAACGAATTATTTCAAAGATTTAATTGGATAGATATCGTTTGAATTCACCCATAAACACCAGATTTTATCCTAAAAAGATATTGTTATCCGTTGCGGCAGATTCCTTCATCTTTTTTACTCACACTCCAGTATTTATAGGCATTCTGAACAAAATTTATAATCGAACTGAGGATTTTAATGTAACCATGAGAAAATTAATACTTCTTATTGCCTTTTTTCCATTGATGGGCCAAGCATCGGTAGACATGATTCGGGTAGATCCAACCTTGTTTATCCATCAACCATTGACTGATTTTAATCCAATTACGGTTTCCAATGATGCGTTGAAACAAAAAATGGTGCGTTATTTATTTGATCACGATCAACTGAATCATGAACGAACAAAGGCCTTTTCGTTAGAGGCTAAATTTGATGCTTATTACCAGCTATTTCAAGCGAGTTATCAACTCATTGATTTGAATAATGATCAAATTCCAGAATTAATATTCAATGGGTATGTTTCAAAAGATGATGAGAAAGAACACTTTGAAATCTACCGGGATGAAAAAGGCATTCCCACAAAAATATACGATGAGATTGGACATCTCTTGGCGTATAAAATTCACCCAAATACAAAGGAAATTCTGCTATTTCACCATCAATATCCATGTTGCGTAAATGCATCACATAACATCAATCGATTGCGGCTAGTTGAAGGGAAATTACAATTAGTGAAGCGTTATTTTGTAGCAAGAGAAGCTGGAGATATGAAAGGCGTTTTTTTTCCTGCTAAAACACAGTTTACAGGAAAATACCTGGAGACACATAAAGTAAGCACATTGCGATGGTCTGGTAGTATCATTTCCAAAGATGCTTGGGAGAATCGTTATCCTAAAAATACCATTGCCCGTTACGAAGCTGGATCAATCTATACTATTTTGGCTGAGGAAAATGGTTGGTATTATGTATTGATGCACTCACCACCGATGTTGGAAGAAAATAAAGTAATCAATCCTGCTAATTTTAGTGATGTAGCGGTTTTTGGTTGGTTGAAAAAAGGTGTTTAAAGAAAGATCGAGCGGATAGATGCGCATTCTAAACATGTTCTGAGCAACCTTTTGAGTTTTTTATCCCACTCAATCTTTCTAGTTTCTTAATTCGTGTCAGTTTTCCACCAATTATTGACCAAAGAATCATGTTCTGAAATGAAATGTTCTACAGCTTCATCCGCTTTAGAAAATTCACCAGGAATACGTTCTTCAATCACATGAAATGTTTGTTGAATGGTATCAAGTATCGTAGAATTCATCAAGATCAATGATGTTGATGTATCAAACTTATAACCATGAAATACGTTAATGATGTTTTGCCTGTCTTGGGCTTCTCGTGGAAGTAATTTTTCTTTCTTCGACAATTCATTGAAAAAAGGCAGTAGTTTGGCACTCAATTCAATAAAATGGCGAAGTACAACAGTAGCGTCATTCACTTGTTGAATGGCTTCGCTATTCATGATGCTCCTTTTGACCAGTTTCTTTTCCATGACCGTGTAGTTTTGAACCTACTCTAATGACGATTTTTAAGAACAAGAGGTTGTAAAAGAAGGGCGTTGATTTAGCAAAGTGAGTTTGTTGTTGATTAAACAGTCTTCCTTAACGATCAGTTGGTAATTGAAATTACTTAAACGAACCTAAAATGGATTGATTCAGATTGTTCATGGATGTCGATTTGTCTCAAATAACTTCTGAATGAATGATTATATTTGCACCAAAATTAGCAGATGGAGATTTTGAACGGCAAACAAACAGCAGAAATCATCAAAAAAGAATTGGCAATTGCTGTCAAAGAACGTAAAGTTGCAGGTAAAAAAATCCCCCATTTGGCAGCGATACTTGTTGGAAATGATGGTGGATCAATCTCTTATGTCAATGCGAAAGTAAAAGCGTGTGAAGAAATTGGTTTTGAAAGCACGCTTATTCGTTACGATGATTCAGTATCAGAAGAGGTGCTACTGAATAAGGTGAAAGCGTTAAATGAAGATAAAAGCATTGATGGTTTTATTGTGCAATTGCCACTTCCTGAGCATATTGATGAAATGAAAGTGACTTTAGCCATTGATCCAAAAAAAGATGTGGATGGTTTTCACCCCATCAATGTTGGAAATATGATGTTAAACATTCCTGGGTTTGTTCCAGCAACACCTGCCGGGATTGTAGAATTATTGAGACGTTACAATATTGAAACATCTGGAAAAAACTGTGTTGTTGTTGGTCGCAGTAATATTGTAGGAACTCCGTTGAGTTTGTTGTTGGGTAAAAACACCAATCCTGGGAATTGCACGGTAACATTGGCACATTCTCGTTCTGAAAATATTAAAGAAATTTGTTTAAATGCAGATATTTTAGTCGCAGCAGTTGGTGTTCCAGAATTCATTACTGGTGACATGGTAAAAGAAGGAGCGGTAGTGGTAGATGTAGGTACAACAAGGGTTGTGGATGCATCACGTGAGCGTGGTTGGCGATTAGTTGGTGATGTTGCTTTCGATGAAGTTGCGCCAAAATGTTCCTACATAACTCCTGTCCCTGGCGGTGTTGGTCCAATGACAATTGCTTCATTGATGATAAACACGCTTAAAGCAATGGAATTGAAGGGAAAATGAATTATATTTGACTCACCATTAATACTAGAAGAAAATGAAAAATTTAAAAATTAGCGCATCCTTATTAGTAATGATCTTTATCATAGCTTCATGCGGTGTTACAGAAAACGGTTTTGGATCTTCCATTCAAAAGCGTAAATACACAAAAGGGTTTTATTTCAATAAAAACAAATCGCATAAAGTGTCGAATAATGACGTTTTTTCAGATTCAAAAGTTGGGAAAGAAACAGAAGAGTTAGCTGAAACGACTATTGAAAATGGATCGACTCAACC
Organism: Fluviicola sp.; assembly: GCA_043721195.1. Classification (GTDB taxonomy): domain Bacteria; phylum Bacteroidota; class Bacteroidia; order Flavobacteriales_D; family Crocinitomicaceae; genus Fluviicola. Next base: position 8,214 of record JAYSRF010000165.1, read on the forward strand.
AACTGCAAATAAATCAGTTATTTTTGAACAAGAGTCAGTTGCTGTGCAAACACCATCAAGTGACAAACAAGAAGGAAGTCAAACAACTACTCCCAAGAAAAAAGCAACTGTTCAGAAGAAAGAACCGAAGCCTACTGCACCACGTCAACGTAAATTGCGTGAACATCAATATTATATACCTTTACAAGACAATGTTGTTGCGGATCATCAATTTACAGCTGCAGGAGGTGCTGATAGTACCCTTATGTTGATATTGCTTATTGTATTAGCGATCATTATTCCACCTTTGGCTGTTGCACTATTTGAAGGTATTACCAAACGTTTCTGGATAGATTTGATTCTAGCAATTGTTGGTTTGGGTATTGGATTCTTCTTTTTAACTGGTGGCCTAGTTTGGTTATGTGCTTTGGCTGCAATAATTTATGCATTGCTGATTGTCTTAGAAGTGATTTAAATCTTTAGGATACATAAAATGGAAAAAGGAGCAGTTAGCTCCTTTTTTTTTGTTCAAACTTGGCTAAAATTTCAAGTGATTTATACTGAATAACAAGTTGTTGTTCTTACAAAGCCCAAAACCTCTATCAACTGGCTTCATCGCCATATTTATCCTGTAATGGATTCGTATTTGGAATGGTGGAGAAACATCCCTAATGACTAATATAGAATATACTCTCTCCTTCAATAAAATTGTCAATAAAGTTTTTTTGGAATTCGTTTTCTAGATCAGATTGATTTTCACCTGGATTATCTTCAATAAAACCTTTTGCTTTTATCACGTCATCTAAATAAAAATAGAGCTTATCGTTCTCAAATTCATGAATAAAATTGGAAGTGACCCGTTTGCGTTGATACCCTTTATCCAAATAATAAAGCACTTTTTCGTCTTCGTAGTCATTTGGTGCTAAGAGATGCTTATGTTTTTCTAAAAAGTCAGGATTATGATGAAAATCGTCCAAGGTGAAATAATCGATCGTTTCAAGGGTTTTCGATGTAGGTTTTACATGATAAATATCTAGTCCCATATCAATTTTTTAGTTGTAGCTTCTTTCAATTATAGTTGGTAATAGTATTCAATGATTCATTCCGATAAATCACATGTCACTCGAATTACGCATCTAATTTTCGCTCAACTACACTTAATCGCGTTTGAAATTAACGTACGTTGATAGTATTTTTGGATACACTACAGCGTGTTTTACGATATAAATGACAGAAGCAATAACTTGATGATCCTTGCCTTCAAAGAAAAGTTGTACTTCAAAAGAAGTTGCTCCTTTTGGGATCTTGTTTACAGTATAGGTTGCTGAATTGTTGGTTGCAAGAAACTGTTTGAGCGCTTTTAATTCTGGTTGCATCTTTTTGAATTCTGTAGAATTATCAAATTCAAAAGAAAGATCTGAGATTTCACCTTTTTGGAGAGCATACCCGAGTCTTCTTGAAATACCATCAATCAGTTTTACTTTTTCTGGAAAATTGTTTTCAACCGCTTGTAGTTTCACCTTTTCGTATTCAATCATAAATTCATCAATATCACTCAATGGTTTATTTTGAAAACTTGGACAATAATTGAGTGCTCTATAAACGACTGATTTGGAAATCTTCCAATCGATACTAGTCATGGTTGAATCAGGGTATTTTTTTTGAAATACTTTTTCAGCATCTGTAAACCAGAGGTGTCGCGAAGAGAGTAGTTGATCATCACACGTTGTAACGACTAACTTCCAATCTTCTCCTTTTGTATAACGAAATTGATCTTTGGCGCAGGAGCAAAATGAAGCTTGTAATTCTGCAATTTCTTTTTTGTCCGCTTCATACAATGCTGAATTATTGGAACACCCAGTTAATAGAAGGGCGAAAAAAGCAACGAATAGGAATGATTTCATAGGTTAAAGTCTTTCAAGTGGAGTTTTTACACCGTTTACAAGTGAATAGCAGGCTAATTTATCTTTAAAAACAGACGATTTAAATAAGGAGCGATTGAGTAACATTCGAACACATTCCTGAATTCCCTCAGAAATGGAAGGGTGAGGATGAACCAATTCCGCAATTACATGAATGGGCATATCCAATTTTATTAACAGTCCAATAGCTTGTATGGCTGTTGAAGCATGTTCGCCAACTGCGCGCATTCCCAAAATTTTCATTTCCGAGTTATTGGTAACGATGATTTTAAAAAATCCTTGTGTTTTACGCATCGCAATGGCACGAGCAATGACAGAATAATCAATTTTAACAACTTTAACTGGAATGTTTTGAAGGATACAATCTTGTTCATTTATTCCAACCGCGGCTACCTCTGGTTGTAAAAACATGATGGTACAAATATTGTCATAATTCAGTCGTTCTTCCACTTTTCCAAATGCAAGCTCTACAGCATGTCGTGCTTCAATTTCACCCATATTTACGAGTGCAATTCTACCTGATACATCGCCAACTGCATAAATATTTGGAATATTTGTAATGGTATCATCGTCACCAATATGAATGCCTCGTTTTGACATCTCAATTCCCGCTGCTGAAAGGTTGAGTTGTTCAACATTCGGAATTCTACCAATAGATAGTAATGCTTTTTCAACTTCAATTGTTTCACGCCTCCCATCTGGATAAGAGATTTCATAAGCCACATGATCTCCAAAGTTTTCAAGACGTTCCAATTGTGCGTTGTGGTGAATGGTGACACCTTTTTTCTCCATATTCTCACTTACGATATCAGAAATATCGGAGTCTTCGAATGGAAGGATACGGTCGGCACGATCAATTAAGTAAACCTTTGTTTTTCCGAAGTTAGAGAAAATAGTAGCATATTCACAACCAATTACTCCAGCCCCAACAATCACTAAACTTTTCGGATAATCTTTTAAATGGTCGATTCCATCACTTGTTAAAATGGTTTTTTCATCGATATTGATCCCATCCATTTTTCGAGGACGACTTCCAGTAGCAATGATGATTTTATCCCCATATACAACACGTTTTTCACCATCATGAAGAATTTCAATTTCATGTTCATTTAGAAATCTCCCTATTCCTCTGTGGTAGGTCAATAAATTGTTCATTGTCTCTGTTTGAAGTAGTTTCAAGTGACAAGAATATTGGAATTTTCGTTCGAAAACAGCTTCATCAACGGTTTTGCGTATGTCAGACCAGTCTAAATAGAATTTTTCACGTCCTTTTCCACTAATAGTATCATTGACACTGGCTACTTTTTGCGAAATTTCCCACAAGGTTTTAGAAGACAAAGCGCCATTATAAATACCAGCTCCGCCAATGCGTTCACGTTCAATTAAACAAACACGCTTTCCGTAATCGATGGCACGCATTGCCGCAGCATATCCTGCTGGACCTCCACCAATTACTACTAAATCGAAATTTTCAATGGTCATATAGGACGAATATAGTGATTCATAGTGTATGTGTACCATCAACTGTGTAATTTTGTAATAATCTGAGTTCGATTTTAAATTTTTATTCAGAATTCATTTTAAATCGCGGCAAACGAGGCGGTTTTATGAGTAATAGTAGGCTATTTCGAATAAAGCCAACGATGGATGATGCATTTAAAATGAATGACCTTTCACATTTAAGCCCATAAATCTCCATCTTTGTAGTGAAAACATCTTGAATTATACTGTGGCGGATTACTTCATTGTATTAACTAGAAACTTAGCATATATAGGTGTTCTGAACAAAATTAAGAATCGAACTCAGGTTAATTATGAAATACCAAGATTTATTGAATCAATCCATTGCAGAAAAGGAGATTTATAAAAAGTTTGTTCAACGCTTGAAGAAATCAAACCACCGTACCCTAGATGCAACCTTTCATCAAGTGCATACACAGGTTTTTAAAAATATAGATTGTTTAGCTTGCGCCAATTGTTGCAAAACAACGAGCCCGATCTTTCGTGATGTAGATATTCGACGATTGTCAAAACGTTTAAGGCTATCTGAAGCGGCATTTATTGCTCAATACTTAAGAATGGATAGTGATAATGATTATGTTTTAACGAGTGCACCTTGCTCTTTCTTAGGTGCAGATAATTATTGCTCAGTTTATGAAGACAGACCACTTGCTTGTCGTGAATACCCACATACAGATCGTAAAAACATGTATCAAATTTTAGATTTAACGCGAAAAAACATGGAGATTTGTCCCGCTGTCACACAAATTATGCAAGAAATTTCAAAAAAAGTTTAATAAAAAACCAACCTTTTCATATATTTAGCATCTAAGGATAGAATCCTTATTCAGAGACGATGTTAAAAACTACAACATTATTACTGTTTTTTATTGCCTTAATAGGTAATACTTTGCTTGCTCAACGTGGTAAACATGGTAGTTACACTGTTATTGCAGCCAATACCCAATTAAATAGTTATACGGCTGTTACTGCAAATGCTGCGGTTAACGCTACAAGCATCACTGTTGCTAGTAATACGCTTACCAATGCTGTTCTTACTACAAATTTGGCAGCTGGTGATTTGATTATGATTATTCAAATGCAAGGTGCAACGATGGATATCGATCCAATCCCTGCAACTCCTGTTGCCTTAGGTGGATGGGGAGGAACATATACAGTTCCAATTGGTCATCAAGGTGATTGGGGAACAACCCAAGATTTATGGGGACAAGTAACAAGTTATAATAATGCTGGAAAATACGAATTAGTTGAAGTGCGTTCTGTTTCAGGTGGTACAACTATTAACTTGATGTGTGGCTTAGTGAATGCCTATACAGCTTCTGGTCATGTGCAAGTTGTGCGAGTTCCACGTTTTACAAATCTTACAATCAATGCTGGAATGTCTATTGTTCCCGCTCTTTGGGATGGTACAATTGGAGGAGTTGTTTCTTTGGAAGTGAATGGAATACTCACTTTAAACGCTACCAGTAAAGTATTGGCTACAGGTTATGGTTTTCGTGGAGGTGTTTGTGATTTGCAAACGGCAGGTTCACCACCAGGAAGTGCTACAAATGTTGGTTATTGTGCTTCATCAGCAGCAATTGAAGGTGCTGAAAAAGGAGAAGGTATAGGCGGTTTTTACACGGAATACGATGCGTTGTATTCGCGCTATTGTAAATCTGCTCCAGCAAACGCAGGCGGAGGTGGTGGAAATCACAACGCTGGTGGAGGTGGCGGATCCAATATTGGTACAGGAGCTTACACAGGTAAAGGAATTCCGGTTGCAGGTTATACAACAGCCTGGGATTTAGAATCAGCTTCTTTTTCAACTTCAACAAGTTCTGGTGGAGGAAGAGGTGGCTATTCTTACTCAACGAATAATCAAGTTGAAACGTCTGTAGGTCCTAATATTGCACTTTGGAGCGGTGATTATCGCCGTACGGAAGGTGGTTTAGGCGGTCATCCATTAACCTACAGTGCAAGTCGAATATTTATGGGCGGCGGTGGCGGTGCTGGCGATGCAAATACAAATCCAACCCAAGGTGGTGCAGGTGGTCGAGGTGGAGGAATTGTATTCTTGACTGTTTATGGCTCTATCACAGGAACAGGAACAATCGAATCAAACGGAGCAGTTGGTCAGAATGCGAATCCACTTGGACAAGTCGCACCTGGAGCTTCAGCTACAAAATACGGAAATGATGGTGCTGGTGGAGCTGGTGGTGGAGGAGCAATTGCCATCTCAAATGGAACAGCTATTCCTGCCACAGTAACACTTTCAGCCACAGGTGGTGCAGGAGGGAATCAGGTTATTTCATTTGGTACCTTTTCTTCCCCAGCCATGGAGGCCGATGGGCCTGGTGGTGGTGGTGCAGGAGGAATGGTTGCCTTTACATCAGGTACACCTGTTCAAACAGTAGCAGGTGGAGTAAATGGAACAACGAATTCATCCCATGTCAATTTATTTCCACCAAACGGTGCAACGATGGGGGCAGCTGGAACAGCTAGTTTACCTCAACCGTTTTTTGATATTACGTCTCCCAATGTTACGATTTGTCCCAATACTTCAACAACTTTAACTGCAACTGTTATTGGCGCATTACCAGGTGGATCATTGACTTGGTATTCAACCCAATTTGGAGCAACAGTATTAGGAACAGGAACAACGTTTACAACCCCAGTTCTTGCTGCAACAACAACCTATTATATTGGAACTTGTCCAGGAACATTTCGTGTGCCTGTAGTAGTAACAGTTGGCGGTGGCGCAACAATTTCTGGAACATTAACGATTCCTGTTGGTGGTACAACCTTGCTAACTGGTTCTGGAACTCCAAATGGATCTACTCCATGGACATCAAGTGCAACGGGAATAGGTACAGTTACATCTGGTGGTTTAGTGACCGGTATTTCTGTTGGAAGTACAACAATTACTTATATGAACTCAAGTGGTTGTCTAGTAACGGCTGTAGTTATTGTAACTGCTCCACTTCCAGTTGAATTGTTGTATTTCACAGCTTCCTTGAATGACCGTAAAACAGTTGATTTAGTATGGGCTACAGCTTCTGAAATCAACAACGCTTATTTTAGTGTTCAACGAAGTGAAGATTTACAAAGTTGGATGGAAGTTGTTATACAAGAAGGTGTTGGAAATTCGAACAAAACACTTTATTACGAAGGTGAAGATGCACATCCGCTTATAGGCAATAATTATTATCAATTAAAACAAGTTGATTTTGATGGAAGTGTGAAATTGTCTGAAATTGAAACAGTTTATTATTCCAATAACTCAGAAGTCCTTGCGTATCCAAATCCAGCTAATTCAATCATACATCTTGTAGGAAAAGGAATAGATGAAACCAATTTAGCACTTTTTGACAGTCAAGGGAAGATGATTGAGTTTTCACCATCAGTCGTTTCAAGTGATCACATAGCAGTTTCAACTCAGCATTTAGCAAACGGAATTTATTACTTCCAATTAATGAATAATGGGGTTGTAGAAATGGTCAAAATGAATGTGTTCCACAATTAATAATTCGTTCTATTAAGCTTCTTTCTTTCGAACATTTAAGTTAAATGAGTAGTTGGTTTTGATTAACTGCTCATTTGAATCAATTTAAATAAAAAAAGTGCGAAATTTTAACAAAAAAAACCAACCATTTACTATCTTTCCCGTCTTAGATTCGAACTAGACTATAAACAGATGTTAAAAGGTATTTCTCTCCTCTTTCTTTTTTTCGCTTGTTTCGGTTTTTCTGTCATTGCCCAACGTGGTAAAAATGGCAGTTATACTGTTACGGCAGCCAATACCCAATTAAATGCTTATACAGCTGTTACTGCAAATGCTGCGGTTAACGCTACAAGCATCACTGTTGCGAGTAATACGCTTACCAATGCTGTTCTTTCAACAAATTTGGCAGCTGGTGATTTGATTATGATTATTCAAATGCAAGGTGCAACCATGGATATTGATCCAATCCCTGCAACACCCATTGCTTTAGGAGGTTGGGGAGGAACATATACCGTTCCAATTGGTCATCAAGGTGATTGGGGAACAACCCAGGATTTATGGGGACAAGTAACGAGTTATAACAATGCTGGAAAATACGAATTAGTTGAAGTGCGTTCTGTTTCAGGTGGTACAACAATTAACTTGATGTGTGGCTTAGTGAATGCTTACACAGCTTCTGGTCATGTGCAAGTTGTACGAGTTCCACGTTTTACCAATCTTACAATCAATGCAGGAATGTCTGTTGTTCCCGCTCTTTGGGACGGTACAATTGGAGGAGTTCTTTCTTTAGAAGTAAATGGAACGCTCACTCTAAATGCTACAAGTAAAGTATTAGCTACAGGTTATGGATTCCGAGGAGGTGTTTGTGATCTACAAACTGCAGGTTCACCTCCAGGAAGTGCAGCTAGTGTTGGTTATTGTGCTTCATCAGCTGCAATAGAAGGTGCTGAAAAAGGAGAAGGAATAGGCGGTTTTTATGCAGAATACGATGCGTTGTATTCACGTTATTGTAAATCTGCTCCCGCAAACGCAGGCGGTGGTGGTGGAAATCACAACGCTGGTGGAGGTGGCGGATCCAATATTGGAACAGGAGCTTATACCGGTAAGGGAAATCCGGTTGCAGGTTATACAACAGCATGGAATTTAGAATCAGCTTCTTTTTCAACCTCAACAAGTTCTGGTGGAGGAAGAGGTGGATATTCTTATTCAACGAACAATCAGAATGAAACAACAGTTGGCCCCAATAATACACTTTGGAGCGGTGATTATCGTCGCAACGAAGGTGGTTTAGGAGGTCATCCATTAACCTACAGTGCAAGCAGAATATTTATGGGCGGCGGTGGCGGTGCTGGTGATGCAAATGCCAATCCAACCCAAGGTGGTGCCGGGGGGCGTGGTGGAGGAATTATTTTCCTGACAGTATATGGTTCTATTACAGGAACTGGAACAATTGAATCCAATGGAGCAGTTGGTCAGAATGCGAATCCACTCGGACAAGTAGCACCTGCAGCTTCAGCAACAAAATACGGTAATGATGGTGCTGGTGGAGCTGGTGGTGGAGGAGCAATTGCTATTTCCAATGGTACGGCAATTCCAGCCACAGTAACACTTTCAGCAAATGGAGGTGCAGGAGGAAATCAAGTAACTTCATTCGGCACATTCGCTTCTCCAACTATGGAAGCAGATGGACCAGGTGGTGGTGGAGCAGGAGGAATGATTGCCTTTACATTAGGTACACCAGTTCAAACAGTTGCTGGTGGAGTAAATGGAACAACGAATTCATCGCATGTCAATTTATTTCAACCAAATGGTGCAACAATGGGCGCAGCTGGAACAGCTAGTTTACCTCAAACGTTTTTTGATATTACGTCTCCCAATGTTACGATTTGTCCCAATACTTCAACAACCTTAACTGCAACTGTTATTGGTACATTACCAGGAGGATCATTGACTTGGTATTCAACCCAATTTGGAGCAACCGTATTGGGAACTGGAACAACGTTTACTACGCCCGTTCTTAGTGCAACAACGACTTATTATGTAGGAACTTGTCCAGGAACATTTCGCGTACCCGTAATTGTAACTATTAGTCCCGCTCTTACAATTTCCGGAACGGCAACAATCACAAATGTTTCATGTTTGACAGGTGGTTCAATTACTGGATTAACAGTTGCAGGAGGAACAAATCCATTAACAATTACATGGAATGGTGTGGTTACTCCTACAATGAATTTAACCAATGCAGCAGCTGGAAATTATACTGTTTTGGTAACGGATGCAAGTGGATGTACTACAACTTCAGGACCGTACACAATTAATTCAAGCAGTGGACCTGTAATCAATACAACCAACCTTGTCTTAACTAACGCAAATTGTCTAGGAAACAATGGATCCATTACGGGAATTACAGCAACTGGTTCAGGGTTAACCTATTTGTGGACAAATGGCCCAGTTACACTCGATAACACAGGATTAGGCGCAGGTAGTTATTCATTAACTGTAACAGATAATCTTGGTTGCACCGCTACAGTTGGACCTTATGCGATTACTCAAACTGCTGGACCTACTGTGAATACGGTTAATATGGTTATTACAGATGCTACATGTGGAAATTCAACAGGTAGTATTACTGGAATTACTTCAACTGGTACTGGTTTGACCTATCAGTGGAACGGTGCTGCAAATCCGAATGAAGATTTAGCGACAATTGCTGCAGGTAATTATACTTTAGTTGTTACGGACAATATTGGATGTACAGCAACTACTGGTGTTATCGTTGTTGGAAACATTGCTGGTCCAACACTAAACCTAGCAAATGTTGTTCTCATTGATGAACACTGCAACAGTGCAGATGGAAGTATTACAGGTGTTCAGATCAATGGAGGAACGCTTCCATATACAATATCGTGGAATGCAGGAGCATATTCAACCTTGGATCTTGCGAATATAATAGCAGGAAATTATTCATTAGTGGTCATTGATTTCAATGGTTGTACGGTAAATGCAGGACCTTTTGTTATCCAATCAATTGCTGGACCTACAATTAACGATGCGGGAATCCTTATTACAGATGAATCATGCCTTGGTAATGATGGTTCAATCACAGGAATTACCGCTTCTGGAACAACTTTAACGTATGATTGGAATGGAACAGCAAGTCCTTCAAGTGATCTTACTAACGCTTCGGCTGGAGCTTATACATTAACTGTTACAGATGGTTTTGGATGTACAGCTAGTTCTGGACCTTATACAATTTCAGGAGCTGTTGTTTTATCGTTAGATGCTACCAATGTGGTGATTACACCAAGTTCATGTGCGGTGAATGATGGTCAAATCAATGGTTTAGTAGTTGTTGGGGGAATTAATCCAACTATTAGTTGGTCAAATACTGCTATTACAGCTGACATTACAAATCTTGCAGCAGGTTTATATACGATTACGATTACCGATGCGCAAAATTGCACACTAACAGCTGATTATACTGTTGGTACTGCTTTAGGGCCTGTGATTGATAATGTGGTAACTACCAATGCAACTTGTGTTCAAGCCAATGGTGGAATTGATATTACAGCTTCTGGAGGAACGGGTATTTTGTCCTATTCAATTGATAATGGAATAACAACAGGTGGAATCAATACGTTTGCGAATTTACCTGCTGGATCGTATGATATCATTGTTGAAGATCAAGGTGGTTGTCAAGCAACATCTACTATTCTGTTAACAGACACGCCACTTCCAATTATTGATAATCTTGCATTGGTCGATCCATCTTGCGGAAATACGGATGGTTCTATTAGTATAACTGCCTCAAATGGAACAGGAGCACTTTCCTATAGTATAGATGGTGGTACTTCATTTGTAGGAACGACTTTGTTCAACAACCTAGGAGCAGGAAATTATACCGTGGTTGTGAATGATAACCTTGGATGTTCATCTCAACAAGTTGTTCAATTGACGAATCAAGGTGGGCCAGTTGTTAACGCAGGTATTGATCAAGTTGTTTGTCAAGGAGATCAAGTAACATTAACAGGTTCTGGAGCACAAGCCTATGCTTGGTCTAATGGAGTGACGAATGCAGTTTCTTTTACGCCAGTTGGAACAACTACTTATACTGTAACTGGAACAGATGCTTTTGGTTGTACGGGAACAGATCAGGTTACTGTTACAGTGAATACACAATTAGTAATTTCTGTTACGCCATCGATTACATCTGGTTGTGTGCCATTGACGGTTACCTTCGTAAATACAACTCCAAATAGTGGTGATTGTATCTGGCAGTTTTCAAACGGCTACACAGGTTCTAATCCTATTAGTGAGAACGTTACATTTAATCAATCGGGTTGCTATGATTTGACATTGAGTGTTGTTTCAACAACTGGATGTACTGGGACTCAGTTATTCGATGATATTATTTGTATTGATCCTTCGCCGATTGCCTCGTTTTCGCCTTCACCAGCGATTATGACAACCTTAGATCCAACTTCGGAAATGATCAATCATTCGTTAAGTGCAACTAATTATTTATGGGATTTTGGTGATGGAACTGGTACCTCAACTGCCAATTCTCCTACTCATACATTCCCAAGTGATGTTGCGGGTAACTATGTTGTAACTCTTGTGGCATTTAATAGTATTGGATGTTTTGACAGTGCACAAGTAATTGTAACAGTCAATGAAGAATTGATTTATTATGTTCCCAATGCATTTACACCAAGTGGTGATGAATTCAATGAAGTTTTTCACCCAATTTTCACTTCTGGATTTGATCCGGCCGATTACAACATTCAAATTTTTGATCGTTGGGGAGAAGTTGTCTTTAATACAGATGATTATTTAGAAGGTTGGGATGGTACTTACAGAGGTCAAAAGGCCAAGGATGGAGTTTATACTTACCGAATTGAATTTAAACGCATCGAGAACGATGAACGCATCATTGTTCATGGAAGTGTAACATTGCTTCGATAATGGTTTGATAATCACTAAACATTACGTTTGATTTACCAAATAATCATTCTCTTGTACAAAGTAGAGTAAGGAATCGTGTATTTGCTCAATAAGGATGTGTAAAATCAAAATCTTATAGTACATTTATGGTGTTACACTGTTAACATGCAAGTCAATATAGCAAAAAACGAAACCCGGGAATTAATGAATGATCGGATTGAACAATTGAATAGTGATGGATTCCAATCCGTTCAATTGGCGCATTTCGGAGACTTAAATCAAGATTTGATCAATAGTCTTACCGTAAGTGTGGAGGAGATGATGATTTCCGCTGGAGATCGAAAACCGTTAATTAAACGGGTTTTTTCAATCCTGATTGAAGGGTTGCAAAATATACTAATTCACGGAATGTCGTCTGATGATGGGCAACCTGCCTTATTAATCGTGGCATCCAATGAATCCAAATACCGTGTTGTATTAGGAAATATCGCTTCTGTTTCAGATAAAGATCGTCTCATTGATTATTTGACCAAATTGAATGAAATGGACGATGATGCTGTTAAAACCTTTTATCTTGAGGTGCTAAACAATGGACTCATTTCTACAAAAGGTGGTGCAGGACTAGGATTTATAACCATGCGTATGAAATCTAAGGATCGTTTGCAGTATTCTTTTGATGATTGTGGTGATGGTCAATTGTTTTTCACCATATCTACTGATTTAGAACGTTTAGCATCATGAAATTGCTGCTTGCGTTTGTTTGTGGCCTCCTTTTTTTGGTGAGTGGTTTCTCACAAGTGAAATGCTACAAAGGTGATTTTCAAATGTCTTCCGATTTGCGTTATCGCATTGAAAACAATCAACTGTATTTGCAAACAGCTACTTTTCGGGAAGTTGAATACTTTTTTCTAAGCGGTTCAACCATTTATTTTGGTCGAAAAGGTGATACTCAAAACCCCGTTTATACGATTAGCGACAATATTATCTACAAAGGAAACTCAACAATGTCAACCGATTTGTTGTATACCATCTATGAAGATGGCATTTACATTGGTCGATCAACCATTTCCTCTGATTGTATTTTCAGCATCAGTAATGGTAAAGTGTATAAAGGGAAATCTGATTCGACCTTTGATCTATTGCTCTCATGCGATAAAACAGCCCTTTCTGATGATGAACTACACCTCTTAATTGCCGCTATTCTTCCGTATTAATCAAATCTCACGATCACTTGATGCGAATTTAATTTGGTTTATAAATCAAGTTCGTTGTTTTAAATCCAATGCTTGTCGCTACTTTTACGACATTCTATGATAGTAGCTTACTCCCCCAATTTTGTACATCCCGTTCCTCCAGGACACAAGTTCCCGATGGAAAAGTATTCCTTGCTCTACCAACAATTGCAGTTAGAAGGAATTGTATCAGAAGAACAGTTTTTTGTGCCAGAATCAATTGATTTAGCCCATGTACACCGTGTGCATGATCCTGCTTATGTTGAAAAATTGCTGTCATTGAATTGTACTCCTCGTGAGCAGCGGGTTTCTGGTTTTGAACATTCCCAAACGCTCATTGACCGTGAATTAATGATCATGGAAGGAACAAGGAAATGTGCTGAGATGGCTGTAAAAACAAACACTGTAGCACTTAATATTGCTGGCGGAACGCACCATGCTTATCCAGATCGCGGAGAAGGTTTTTGTTTGCTCAATGATCAAGCAATCGCAGCACAATGGTTATTAGATCAAGAATTGGTAAAAAAAATCTTGATCGTTGATTTGGATGTGCACCAAGGAAATGGAACTGCAGTTATTTTCAAAGACAATCCTGACGTGTTTACTTTCAGTATGCATGGAGAAAATAATTATCCTACTTACAAAGAGCAATCGAATTTGGATGTTGCATTGAATGATGGGATCTACGACATCGAATACCTCTATTTATTAAGAACTGCTTTGGACGAAATTCTACCAAAATTTACACCCGATGTGATCTTCTATCAATGTGGCGTTGATATCATCGAATCAGATAAACTCGGTCGATTGCGTGTCACACTCAATGGTTGTCGTAAACGCGATGAATTGGTTTTTCAAACTGCCAAAGAATTAGGAGTTCCTGTAATTTGTTCCATGGGAGGTGGTTACAGCAAAGAAATCAAACACATTATTGAAGCACATGCCAATACGTTTCGTGCAGCACAGCAGATTTTGGGTTAACATAATTTGAGATAGTATTACTTTTTTTCTGAGTTAAATTTTGTTCATTTTATCAAAACAATTATCTTTACCTAGAATTATTCTAAATAAGGATGAAACAAGTAACGCTTCAACAATCAAATTTGCCGCAATCATTGCAGTCTTGTGCCAATTGCTCGTGCGATAGAAAAAAAGATTGTTGCAAGAAATACAAGAAAAAGGGGGTTCATTGTAAAAAATGTCCTAAGATTTGATAAGTTCATTAGTTTTTGAGTTTCTGAGTTCTTTAGTTTAATTGTTGACTCACAAACTTTCAAATTCACAAACTCACAAACTTTCAAAGACACAAACTCACAATCCTTTCCTTATTTTAGCGACATGAAATACTTCGTTCTTATGTTATCATTGTGGACTTTTTTTGATTCAATTAATGCGCAAGATTCAATCTCACAACGATTAGGTATTCAGTTTTCTTATCACCCTTATGATTTCTTTTCAGGATTACACTATGAACGAGAAAAGGGCAATCATCAGCATCAAATGTTAGTTTCCGTAGGCGTGAATAGCACCTTTTTTCAACGCAGATGCTATCCGCAATTCGGGTATCAATATGGTTTTCATTTAATTAAAAACAAGCATTTTCAAGCTGGTCCTTTTGTGCGAATTTTAAGTTCAATGCGTAAAATAGATAAACATGCTACTCATGGAATGTCGTTCAATGAAGATCTATTCTTAGGAGCTTACTTTGGAACGGGCATGAAGCATCGTTTGCGATTATCTATAGGTATTGGTCCTTCAGCAGAACACAATTGGTCGGTATTAGCTAACAAGTATCAAGCGTATTGGTCATGGAATTATATAGGGGAAATTTCGTATGCTTATGCTTTATAGAGTTGTTCTTATTGGAATTTTAGTTGTGATTGCCGCTTGTCAAAAGAAAGAACAATTTGATGGAGTTAAAATCATTGGGCACGCTGGCGCAGGATTGAGCAATAGTACCTCACCTTATCACGATAATACCAAAGAAGCAGTCGAGTATGCAATTGCACTGGATGGAATAGATGGTGTTGAAATTGACATACAATGTTCCGCATCGGAAACCATTTGGTTGTTTCATGATGAACAACTCGATGACGAAACAACGGGAAATGGCTGTATGAATTCCTTGAGTGATTTAGATTTATCGACCATTCATTATACTGGATTTGGGCAAGAATCATTGATTCGTTTGTCGGATTTGCAATTTCCATTTTCAAAAAAGGAATTGTTTTTAGATGTCAGAAGTAGTAATTTTTGTACACAAGAAAGCATCGATCAACAGCAAATGATTCAAGCAATTGAGCAAGCATTGCCAAGTAATGATGATATTGTTGTTAAGGTGATTACCAATCGCGCTGATTGGGTGCACGCTTTTTATCTAAAAGGATGGATGGTGTATTTGAATTTAGCTCAAACAGCTGATTATTTGAATACGGCAGTGATTAATGAAACGGTTGGTTTGTGTATTCGCAATGCGGAAATTTCACACGATGAAGTAAAATCTGTGCAGGAAATTGGCAAAGAAGTCATTATTTTTGAAGTTCGTTCTCCAAAAGGAATTCGTAAGGCGTTTAAGAAATACCCGAATTACCTGATGACAGATAACTTGAAAGCAACATTAATTGAAAAATACCCATGAGTAAAAACAAAAAGGAACGCATCAATATCGTTTACTCTACGAATCCTGATTTTCAATACGATCAAGAAGAGGATGAAGTGCAAGAAACACTCGATCCAAATGCGCAAACACTTTATGTATCAATCGATCGCAAGCAACGAGCAGGAAAGGAAGTAACCTTAGTAGAAGGATTTATCGGTTCTGATGAAGACCTAAAAGAGCTAGGCAAATTACTCAAAAGTAAATGTGGAGTGGGAGGTACTGCAAAAGATGGAGAAATTATGGTGCAAGGAAATTTCCGCGATAAGATCTGTGAATTATTGCAAAAAGAAGGATTCAAAGTAAAACGCAAAGGAGGATAGATTCCTTAATTCGTTAGTTTATAAGATACGATTGATTTTTGTGACGAGTTTTTCCTTAATTTTAGGAGTACAATAAACTATTGTCTTATTACTACTAAACAATCGAATTCGAATGAAAAAAAGAACTATTACGACTAAATTCTCATTAGCAATACTGTCGTTCATGTTAGCTAACCAAGCTATGGGACAGTTAGCAGTAACAACTTCGCAAACCAATGTTACATGTAATGGCGGTTCAGATGGAACTGCTACAGCAATTCCGAGTGGTGGAACGGGAAACTATTCCTATTCATGGACTCCATCTGGAGGAACAGGGATTACTGCAACTGGTTTAGCTCCTGGTACGTATACCGTAACATTGACAGACACAATTATACCACAATTAGGTCCACTTTATTCACAAGATTTTGAAGGAGCACATGGTTGGACATTAAATGTGTCGACTGGCGTAAATGGTGCTGATCCCAATTTCTGGACGGTAAGTGATGCGGAAGGCGGAGTTGCAGCTGGTGGATGTGGTGTAGCTTCGAATGGTAATAAAACAATGCACATTACAAGTGTCTTTTTCCCAACAGGAGGTGCTGCTTATGATGCCGGTGGTTTATGCGGATTGTTATTTTGCCCACAAACGAGTTCTCGTGCTGAATCACCAGTGTTTGCTACAACAAATTACACCAATACACAGTTGGAGTTCGATTACATAGCAAATGGTGATGCCTTAATAGACAATGCTTCGGTTTGGTACAATGACGGAAGTGGTTGGACGCTTTTAACTGCAAGTATAAAATCAGTAATTTGTGGAGGTGGACAGGGACAATGGACACATTATACTATGACTTTACCTGCTAGTTGCAACAACAATGCAAATGTGCGTGTTGGTATTAACTGGGTAAACAATGATGATGGAGTTGGTACTGATCCTTCAGTTGCCATCAATAATGTAGTTGTTTCAGGTCAAGCAATGGGTGCTGTTTTACAAACAACAACAGCTACAGTAACCATTACAGCACCAGCAGCGTTAACATCTACAATTACCGAATCGGCTTGTACGAATTATACATTAAATGGTCAAACCTACACGAATTCAGGAACCTATCAACAAACCGTACAAAATGCCAATGGTTGTGATAGTACAATTACCTTGAATTTAACAATCATTCCAGGTCCCGTTTCTGGAATCACGCAAATCGATGCCATTACCTTACAATCAACAGCAACAAATGTAACCTACCAATGGATTGATTGTGCAGATGATCAGCCAATTGTTGGAGAGACGTTAGCAACGTTTACAGCTTCTCAAAATGGACAATTTGCCGTGACTGTTTCAAATGGAACATGTTCTACCACTTCAGCTTGTGTTACTATAAGCCAAGTTGGTTTGGAAGAAGGAATTGATTTAATGGAAATTCAAGTATTCCCAAATCCAGCGTCACATGAAGTGAATCTGTTGTTTGCCGATGTCAATGAAACGGAATTGATCGTTTTTGATTTACAAGGTAAAGTTGTAATGAATGCTCAATCAGTTCATTCTGGAGATGTGATTTCTCTTGAATCCATCAACAACGGAGTGTATTTGATGCAATTTAGTTCGCCTTCTGGTGTTAGTGTAAAACGAATCATAAAAGAATAAGAAACAATTGAAATTGAAAAAGGGAAACGCGATCTGTGTTTCCCTTTTTTTGGTGCTAATTTATTGAAAAACAGAGCCAATTATTGAACAACCAATTTAGTTGTACTAAGCAATTGACCTGATTTTTCGTAATGCTCCACAAGATAAATCCCACTTGTAAGTGCTGCGTTTAGCATAAATGAAGTTGTTTGATTCAGTTCAGTGAATTGTTGGTAAACTCTCCCTGCCAAGTCAATGATTTCAATAGATTCACCTGCTTGAACTGCATTTTCAAACGTAATCGAAATACTTGTTCCAGCAACGGCTGGATTTGGCGAAACAGAAAGAAAAGTTTCATTTTGATCAATAATTCCTAGGAAACAAGCCTCAGTGATTGTTCCTTGGCCAGAAATAACGGTTGGATTAAAATCTGTAATAATTCCATTGGCTTTAAAGTAAAAATCTACGTCACTGATTTGTCCTGAAAAGATAGGTATTGGTGACTTTGTATTTGTGCTAACAACGTAGTCGGTGCAAATTGGGTTCATTACATCAAAATTCAACATAAATGGTTTTTTGAATGCAGAAGAATATTTTCCAAAGTAGTGCAGCTGATCATTCCCTAAATCGAATTGAATTGTTCCCATTTCATATTCTATTAAGTTATATTCTTGGTAATTGATAGCATTTAAATCAACAATGTAGTAAGAGTTAGGACAACCAATAAAAAGTGTTGTTTCATTCATTTGTTTCAATTGTGTAACAGTAGGGTAATTAATAGAATAGTTTAAAATATTGTAACTTTCCATGGTTCCGTCGCTAGCAAGAATCGCTAGAAAATTTCCATCATCCCCTGTTCCCGCGATGGCAAATTTCCCATTGTCTAATTCAATGGCACAACGCGGGTGGCTATATCCTTCTATTGTCCATAACTGTGACCATTCAATGGATAAATCTGCTCCGAATTTTGCAATTGTAGGGTTATTATCTCGTTTGAATGTACCAATGTAACCGCCATCGGATGTTTGATTAAATGCAAAACCTGGGTTTTTCCCATAATCGTCGGCGAAATTATTGATTTTACGACTAAAAATAGTATCGCCTGAACTAGTGAATTTTACAACTTGCATGGAAGTCGTCAATGAAGCGGTCACCAAAATTTCATCGTTGTCTGAAACGGATAGTTTATTGATATTCATGTATTCATAGTCGATAATACTGTCTTCATAACTTTCAGTGTAGTCGAGTTTTTTGCTCCATACGATTGAACCTGTTGTACCATCTAGTCGAGAAATAGTCATATAATTTGAACCCAAATTTGATACGACATAAGATAGAATTAGATCTTCACTTGTGTTTAATTTTGATATATTAATCGATGAAGGGTACTCTGATGGATCATTTGAAGTGAAAAATTTTGTCCAAAGAACACTGTTTTCTGTACTTTTGGTTGCCCAAACGCCATTGACGTAGCTGATATTATCATACGCCAGTCCACTTGATAAAGTGTAATCAGGATACACCCGAAAATCATTTTGTTCAATAACAATATAATTCGGAATGGTGATTTCCAATTCATACCCCTGAGATTGTGATAAGCCAAGTTGCATCCAACAAAGCGAAAGGAAAAGAATGTAGATTGATTTCATAGTAAGTAATTTGATTCAATAAACTAGACGAGAAATTATGTTTAAAGGTTGGAAATTTAGTTCACTTTATTTCAACAGTTTAGCGATCTGTGCCTTAAAAACAGGATGGCTTTCAATTCCATTATGTCCTTGATGCTCCAACGGATAAAAATGATCGCCTTTTTTGATTAATCCAGCCAATATTTTGGAAGAAGAATAGGGGATAGCTCCGTCGTCTTTTCCATGAAAAAGCGTAATTGGTACCTGAACTTTTTTGAGAAAGTGAAAAGTTTCAAATTGGTACTCGACTAAAAACCCAGGAAATACTTTGTAGCGATGCGTAGCCATTTGCTCCATGGAATAATACGGTGCGAGTAAAATCAGTTGGTTTGGTTGGTTTTCAGAAGCTAACATTGCTGCTGTGGCTGTTCCAACCGAATAGCCAATGATTGTAATTTTCTTGTTTTTATAGCGCTGGTTCAACGTTCGATACAATAAACGTGCATCAGCATAGAATTGTTCTTCACTGCTAATTCGACCTGAGCTTTTCCCAAATCCTCTGTAATCCATGGTGAAGAAATCGTAACCAAAACCATTGTAGAAATCGGCAATTCCAGCCTGATTCTCATTGTTTCCAGCATTGCCATGTAAAAAGAAAATCAATCTTCCAGAAGAAGTGTCTGCTTTAAAGAGTACACCATTAATAGATGCTCCATCGGCGGTTTTTGTGGTGATTTCTTCAAAAGAACGCTCGAAGTTCAATTGGTGATTGGAAGGTAGTTTGGTTGGGTGGAAGAGAATGCTTTCTTGGTTGAAATAGAGTAATAAACAGACAGAAACGTAGATCGTAAATAGAATGAGTGTTAGTCGTAGAAAGGATTTCAGTTTAAACATTGATCAATATAAGTGTAATGATTAACAAAAAACTTAGGTTTATTTTTTTTAACAATTATCGATTTATCAGTGGTTAAATTTCTTGATTTACAATTCGTTAAATTCGGTAATCCCGTGTTTAACACTGAAAAATCAGTTTGAAAAGCAACTATAATAATTAGAAAAACAAATTTAAATAAACCGGTTTCGCACGTAAAACTATCAAAACAACCAAAATGTCAACCAATAACAAACCCTATGAAAAAAGCTTTTCGTGCGAAACCAGTAAACTTATATTTATAGAAGAAACCAAACAAGCATAATTTAGCGCTTTATACTTGCTTGAATCAAATATAATGGAATTGTTAAATGAATAATCAAGAATTCTCTAATCCGATTAAATGATTGATTTAACGGTATGAAATAGTTGGTAAAAGGATTTAGTTTAAACTCTTGAAATGAAAATGTTAAGAAAAAGTGAAGGATTTAGGCACAACTTTTTTCACTTCGATTGACGAGTTCAACGATTCTTTTGTACTTTTGCTTCGATGGAAAAGCAAGTCATTCTAGACGACCAACAAGTTCAATTAACGATGAACAGACTTGCCTATCAATTGATCGAAAATCACAACGACTTTTCTTCGACTGTTTTGATTGGTTTGCAACCACGTGGAATTCATGTGTTAGGTCGTCTAAAAAGTATTTTGGAAGAAATTACGCAGCACCCAATAACGTGCGGACAGTTAGATATTACATTTTACCGCGATGATTTCCGTAGAAGAGAACGCCCATTGATTCCAAGTGCTACCAATATTGATTTTAGTATTGAAAACAAAAGAGTTGTATTGATTGATGATGTCTTGTACACTGGTCGAACGATTCGGTCTGGATTGGATGCACTCCTTGCATTTGGTCGTCCAAAATGTGTTGAGTTATTGGTGTTAATCGATCGTCGTTTTCAGCGCGATTTACCCATACAAGCCGATTATATTGGAACAGCAGTCGATACATTAAATTCTGAACGTGTTTCAGTAGAATGGAAAGAAAGCGAAGGAGCAGATAAAGTTATGTTGTTTACACCAGAAGTGAATGGAACAGTTAAGCGTTGAGCATTTGACCGGAATTCGTGATCTGACTCGTCAGGACATTGAATTGATTTTTAAAACGGCTGATAGTTTCAAAGAAGTCATTAACCGACCAATTAAGAAGGTTCCTTCTTTACGTGATATCACGATTGCTAACCTGTTTTTTGAAAATTCTACCCGAACTCGCCTATCGTTTGAATTGGCTGAAAAGCGACTTTCTGCTGATGTGGTTAATTTTTCCGCATCGTCTTCTTCTGTTAAAAAAGGCGAAACACTGATTGATACAGTGAACAATATTTTGTCCATGAAAGTGGATATGGTCGTAATGCGGCATCCGAATCCTGGAGCAGCCTTGTTTTTATCGCAACGCACCAATACACGTGTGATTAATGCTGGTGATGGAACCCATGAGCATCCGACGCAAGGATTATTAGACGCATTTTCAATCCGCGAACGATTGGGAACTGTTGAAGGAAAAAAAGTAGCCATCATTGGTGATATTTTGCATTCACGTGTCGCATTATCCAATATTTACACCTTACAAAAATTAGGTGCCGAAGTTATGGTGTGTGGACCAACGACC
>JAYSRF010000166.1:0-3656 GCA_043721195.1 Fluviicola sp.
AATATGCGGATTGATACGCACACAAACGGGAACGCTTGCTCCATATTTCGCTCCGAATTTTTCCAAAATAGAAAGATTATCGATATTGACCATTACTCCCAATTCTACGGCAGATTCAATTTCTTCAAACGAAACGCCATTGGGAGTATACATGATTTCTGTTGGTTCAAACCCAGCTCTTATACCGAGGAACACTTCTTCAATGGAAACCGCATCTAAGCCAGCACCTTCTTTACGAAGGGTTTTTAGTACATTGATATTATTCAATGCTTTTAAGGCATAATGGAGTTTCACTTCTTGTTTACCAAACGCCTGTTTTAATCGTTGGTATTGTGCAATGATTTTAGACTCATCATACACGTACAAAGGTGTACCGAACTGCTCGGCTAACGTAGATAAAAACAGGTAATCCATTTCTTTTGATTTTTTTGATGCAAAAATAGAACTTTATTTCACAATTTGTTTTATTTTTAATTGATTGTTAAATATAATTTAATGTTAGTTCATCATCACTTTGAAGAATGAAGGTACTATTTACACCAAATAGTGAAGGTTGATTTTATTAACTTAAATCCATTGTCCTAGATGGGTTGTAAAGTTTAGTTACTAAACCTAGAAGAAAGGATTGTTTTTTAGATCTTACCCTTAACGGGGTAAAACGTAGTTTGTAGATCTGTTTTACACTATTGCGTCACTACGTAACTAGCTTACGTTATTACGTCACTATGTGACTAGCTGTATTTCAGTCATCTTTCTAGAAATTAGGTGATAATTAAACGAAATTGTGAAGGTTGACTTTCTTAACTTAACTCCATTGTCCCAGCGGGACAAAATGGTTTAACCAATTAAACATGGAACAACCATCACCTCGTAGGCGTGAAATGCAATGTCAAAAAATCGTCTAATAAGTGTCTTAACACCTCGAAATAATTTTCACCCCTCATTTAGACACTCAATGAACCTTTCTCCTATTTATATGTAACTTGCTCTACCAAAATGAGAGTTATGAAAAAATGGATAGTTGGGTTATTGTTTTTACCCCTTGCAGTTTCTGCACAGAAAATGACAGAACAAGTTGTTAAATCAGAGATAAAGAAGGTGAAACTGTTTCTTACAGCTGGAGAAATGACACATGAAACAGCTATTAAATTATCAAAAGGACGTAACAAACTAATCTTTTCAGGAATTTCTGCTTATGCCGATCCGCGTTCAATACAATTCAATTGTTCTGGGACATTCCGAATTGTTTCAATGAGTACAGAAATCGATTTTTTGGCAGCTGAGCAATTCAATCCACGGATCAGTGTATTAAAAGATTCGTTGGAAAACATGAAAGATCGTCATCAAGCAAACCTTGATTTGAGTGGAGCTTTCAACGCCGAGTTAGCGGTTATGAATACCAATCGCGATTTAGGTGGAAATAATCAAAATATTACTGTTGCCCAGTTGAAGGAAGCAGGAGACTATTTCCGTACTAGAACCTTTGAAATCAACAAACAACTATCTAAAATCAACAAAGAACAAGCCCAACTTTCAGAAATGATTGCAAGTACACGCTTTCAATTGACAGAACTCAATTACAACGAAAATCAGCGGAGTAATCAAGTGATTATTCTGGTTGATTGTAATGAGGCTTTTACAACAGATGCCACTTTAAAATACCTCGTCTCTGACTGTGGTTGGGCAGCTTCTTATGATCTTTCAGCAGTAGATTTGAATCAACCAATTACACTAAAATACAAAGCACAAGTCTACAACAATACTGGGAATGAATGGAAAGATGTAGTATTGACACTTTCAACAGGTGATCCGAAACTTTCAGCAGCACATCCAACACTCGTTCCATGGTACCTCGATTATTTCCGACAAGCTCAAGAGCAAACCAATTATTATGTGCAACAAGAGATTCAACAATCGGATTACCGTTCTCAAGCCGAAAATGAAATTAACATTGCCAATAAACGTGTCTACGATAACTATATGTTGGACAAAAATTTCGAAGGGAATGAAAAATTTGCGCGCAATGCGGAAGAATGGACGAATATTTCTTCTGGTAAAAGACCTATGACGAGTACAGTGAGAATGAAACAAATTGAAATTTCAGAATTGACGGCTGAATTTCCAATTGCAAATACGTTCTCGTGCCCATCTGATTCAAAACCATATATGGTAGATATCAAGGAAATTAGTATTCCTGCAACATTTACACATGTAAGTGTTCCAAAACTAGATCAAGGTGCGTTTTTATTGGCAAATATTGTTGGATGGCAAGATTTAGATCTGATTCCTGGCCCAACAAATGTGTATTTCGGTGGAAATTATGTTGGAGTTAGTCAAATAGACACACGTAATGTCAGCGATACGCTAGCACTTTCTTTTGGTCGCGACACAAAGATCCAAGTTGCAAGAAAACTCAAATCAGAAATGAGTGAACGAAAAGTTGTTGGTAGTAGTCGCAAAGACACGTATGTATATGATTTGGTAATTCGAAACAACCGCAATGTTGCAGTGAAAATTGATGTTTATGACCAAATTCCAGTTTCACGCAACGCTGAAATCACGATTACTGTTGACGAATTGAGCGGTGGTACAAAAGACGAAGCAACCGGCGAAGTGAAATGGGAAGTAACGATTGAACCAGGTCAGTCAGTTAATTTGCAAATTGGGTATACGGTGAAATATCCGAAGAATTCAAAACTACAGATGAAAACATTTAGAACGATAAGTTCTCCAAGTTTTTAAGTACATTTCAACTGAGATGGAGAAAGAGGATGTGCTTTGGTGCATCCTTTTTTTTTTAGAAACCTAAATCTCATATAAATGGATCTTTACCATTTATGTAATCTGGTTTTGCGCAAAATCACATGACTAATTCGTATTTTTATCTTACGCAATTGTTAATCAATGAAAACTAATTTAGTTCTTTTTGTACTTCTACTAATCTCCTCCAGTATTTCGGATAAGAAGAAGATAGAAAACAAGATTAGTCAAGGGCCGGATGCCTTAATCGGGAGATGGGAATTGGTAAAGGAATGTCAAAGTGGGCAACAATTATTTGATCTCACAGAAAAATCAAAACTTGTTGCTGATTCAATTTCCTTAAGGCGTAAAAGCAACGTTAGGATAACCCAATCAGATTCATTAGAGGTAATCAAAAACATTGATGAAAGGTTAGAATCTGCTAAAAATAGCTTCCTCGACTTTAAGGAAAACGGTGAAGTATATGTAGGTTCCTCATCTCGGGACTCTAACGGTGTTTTACAACATTTTGTTGATGAGGGGATATATGAAATTGATGACGAGAGGATTCGCATAGAGGCACGTCATGAAGATATTCCGATTTACCTGACCGGAAGTTTTCGATGGAAAATTCAAAAAAATATGCTTTATCTAGAAATAATTAATCAACCAAAAGGATCCTATAGAGTTTTCCGTCGTTCAGAATAATTTTAGAAGTAACTTTTTTAGATCAATGGAATTTCAATTAAGAGATCTCTCTATTTAATTCGTTTTTATGTCATAGTATTTGAAATCAATAGTTACTTTAATCAGTTTTAACATCATTGTTAAATCTTACCAATGCGAACGGGATATTGCGATCTTCCTTCATTAGACTGGATATTACAATCTTCCTAAGTCGAACGGGATATTGCAAT
>JAYSRF010000167.1:0-29892 GCA_043721195.1 Fluviicola sp.
AATGCTCGATTGGACAGATGCGATTGCCACACAAACACGAGAGGGTCAAAAACACTTTTTAAAATACGCCCTCCACATGGTACGGCAGAGTATTTTGAAAAATTACACCCAAGAAATGCTCACACGCGTTTCAGCTGAAGAAGCCGATTTCCTCAAAAACTTTGCGCGATTCATCACCAATAACAATGTCTTGGACTTTATGCAATTGTTCAATGATTCGCATTATCATTTGGAACGTAACGCACATGCAAAGTTGTTATTTACACAACTGTGTTTTCAGGTAATGCGGTTTATTCATAAGGCGTAACACACACTTAATTACTATATTAGTTGTATGAAAATGTCCATTTCACACGTATATCTTTTATTGTGCTTTTTTCTGGCATTCAATTCATTTGGTCAACAAAGTACTAGCTCATCATTGATAAAACGCATGAAGGCGGATACTGAGTGGAATTATGTAAATTATTTTGCTGAATTGGATAAAACAATTGCCTCCAATTGCTCCAAAGATGATAAAGTCACCTTGCTTTTACTCAAAGGAATCTATTATAAATCAGTAGAAAGATTTAACGAAGCATTAGAAGTTACTCATTTGGCAGAAAAGTATTTGCCTTTTATAAAAGATAAAGATAGTATTCAAGCAATCATTCAACTTAGAAAAGCGGGTTTTTATACAAAAATGAATTTGTACTTCGAAGCTTATCAAGAATGGACAAAATGCAATAACTATTACTTATTAACTAGAAACAACAATGGATTAGCTAATAGTCAATTGCTATTGGCAACCATTTTCTTAACCCTCAATCAAAACAAACAAGCTTATAAGGCACTTAAACGGTCAGAAAAACACGCAGTAATTAGTGGTAATAATAAAACAAGATCCATTGTCTATTATGGTTTTTCAGCTTATTGGGCGAATATGAACGAGTTAGATTCTGCCATTCATTATATAAGTTTATCAGAAAGTTTTTCCGACCCAGAAACAATCAATCTTATTTCAGATTATAACAAAGGTGTGATCTATTACAAAAAAGGCGATCTCGATAACTCCAGTTTGTTTTTTCATAAAACAGTTAACGATTCAAAAAAGGTAAAGTGTATTGGTTATGAGGGCGTTGGAAAATACGGTTTGGCATTAACTTATTTGGAAAAAGAACCAAAAAAAGCATTCCAACTAATGAAGGAAGCTTTGGAGCTTATTGATCAGAGCAATCCAGATTTAGGGATTTTTATCTGTGAGTGTATCCTTGAAAACTTTGAAGGAGAAGAATATAAACAATTATTACCCTTTTTCGAAAAAAGAAGAACATCCTTTCGACAAAAAAAGGAACACTTAGACAATAATCAAATCTCTAAACTATTCAATATGACTAGTTTAATGAGTGAGCAGTTGTTATTCGCACAACATGAAATAGAACAAAAAAAAATTAGTCAGGTAGAGCAGGAAAAACAGATTGTTTTGATGACAATTGTTGGTTTAGCTATTTTATTCATTTTACTTATTACACTCTATTTAAATTCTAAAATTGTTAAATCAAGAAGGCTATTGAAAGATCAAAACGAAAAACAAGGAAGAGTTTTAAATCATTCCATTGTAACTATTACAAATTACAATGCTATGGCCGAAGACCTATCTCACAAATTAAAACAACTCGCCTTGCAACAAACAAGTAAAAAATTGACGGATCAACTCTACGAGCTTTCTAAAAACATTGGAGATCTTGCAGTTGGTACTAAGAGTAAAGAATTAAAGGATCTTGATTTAGTCATTCAATCGATCAATGATGGTTTTGTGAAAACGCTCTGTAGTAAATTTTCTAACCTCACTTCGAATGAAGTAACCTTAGCCATTTACTTAAGAATGAATTTTTCGACGAAACAAATAGCAGAATTAAAAGGAACAAGTGAAAATAGCATCGATGTAGCACGTTCAAGATTGCGGGCCAAACTCGGAATAAAAGGCGAATCAATCGATTTAACTAATTTTCTTAATAGAATCTAACTGGTTGGTTACAAATTGTTTAAAAGCATAATTAAGATCTTGTAAGGAGTTGATTTCTATCTGAAAGAATATGTATACCACCTAAATAATTGGTTCAAAATAAGTTCGCTTAACCTTGTGATCAAATTCATTTCACATGGTTATGAAAATACTATACAGCTTATTAGCAATCGCATTCTTTTATGAAAATACATTTTCCCAATGTACAGTTTCAGGTGGCAATTTAATTCCTAATCCCAGTTTTGAGCTAACCACGGCATTTTGTAATGGAGCAGATAATCAAGTTTATTTTGATCAAAGTCCGTTGCAAAATTGGATTGGCACAGACCCGCTTTCTGTTGGCGGAAGCACTCCAGATATCACTCGCAATGATGCAACAACTTGCGGCAGTTCTGTTAATGCGGCAAACAACAATTGCTTTACAGGAGTAAAGTGTGCGGGGATTTTTGTTTACACTTCTAGTACTGGAAGGGAATATATTCAAACTGCTTTAACAACTCCTCTTACTGCTGGTACAACTTATTGTTTTTCGATGACAGTTCGTTCAAGATACGGGGGAGCTGGAAACATACTACTTAATACAGATGGAATTGGAGCTCATTTTCGCAATGGAGGCGCAATCAACATACAAACAATGAATGGTGGGACTCAATTTCTTGGACCTGGTTCGACGCTAAATTTCACACCACAAGTACAACAACCTGCGGGAACAGCAATCACTAGCGCTTGCACAATTGTAACAGGTACGTTTGTTGCAACTGGAGGCGAGAACAGAGTCATAATTGGAAATTTTAGATCGAATGCAGCAACAACATTAAATGGCGCAGGTACGATATCTTATATGTATATAGATGATGTGAGGCTTTATCCAGTAACCGTTTTACCTGTTGAGCTGACTTCATTCAATGCGCATTGTAACAATAGAACGACTCTTTTGAATTGGACTACTGAATCTGAAAAAGACAATGATTATTTTACAATTGAGAAAAGTTGTGATGGTTTTCAATTTGAAAAAATGAAAATTATTCCTGGAGGAGGGAATAGCACAACGAAACTCAACTATTCTTTAATTGATGAAAATCCATGTATTGGTACAACCTATTATCGGTTAAGTCAAACGGATGTTAATGGCACGACAGAAATAGTAGCCTTAGCAACAACTGAATGCTCTTCCTATTCAGACCTATTGGTTTATCCAAATCCTGCAACAACAGCGTTTTCCTTAAGTGGAAATTTGCAGCACATTGAAAAACTCCAATTATTCAGCACAAATGGAGAATTAGTTCGAGATTATTCAACGGAAATAGCTTTCAATAAAAATAACTCCACCTTTGATCTCAAAGGAATCACGAGTGGATTATACTTGCTTCGATTAGAAAAAGAGGGCGGTAATCCTACTGTATTTAAATTAATTATTCAATAGTTGACACAGCATTTTTAAAATAAAAAACGGAAACGGAAATAGGAATTGCTTTTTAGAGTAGTAAGGTTAGGTAATCATAGTAGTAATGAGCATAGGTGATTTCTTTTCTCGTTTCCGTTTTATTGAATTGGAAAGTAGTAGTATGAATTAAGTTAAGGAGAGGAATTGCGGAACTTAGAGAGTAGTAATTTTAGGTCATGATAAACAGTAGCAATCATCCAAGGTTTCTCTCCTTTTTACATCTTAAAAATGAAGTTGTCGATCAATATGACGGACTTGAAAGAAGTACGGAAATTGGGAAGGGATTGAGAGTAGTAAATTTAGTTCATTATTCAGTATAAGCATAGTTGATCCCTTCCCTTATTTTCATTAAAAAATGAACGATACCATCACCAATATTGGTGACTTTTTATAATTAGCAATCAAGCTATGAATTCCGTAAATTAGTAACCGTCGGTGAAATATAGTTGGGGTTGTTTGACAATCTGTTTTTCAATAATTTCTATTTTCAATCTAATTTTGGCAGGGTTGATTTGTCATACAAATCCATCAATTTTAAAAGTGTAGATATGAAAAAAAGTAGTTTAAGTCTGTTGGTTTTATTGGTGTTAAGTACACATTCCTTTTTACATGCTCAATTTAAGGTGGTAGGTTATTTGCCTCTTTGGTCGCCTCTATATCCTACGGGAATGAATACAATTGATCTGGATAAACTGACTCACCTCAATATCGCTTTTGCAAATCCAGATGCTTCTGGAACATTAATTCCTTCTTTTGGAACCAATGCAGATCTTCAGGTGGCAGTTCAAACTGGTCATGCTCATAATTTAAAGGTGTTATTATCCATTGGTGGTGGTGGAGCAATTGGGACCAATTACCAGAACCTCATTACAGCCAATATTCCTGCATTTGTGGATAGTATCATGAGTTATGTAGCAGTGAATAACCTCGATGGAATTGACGTGGATATAGAAGGTGACATCTTGGATGGAATTCAACTTACAGCACCTCAATACGAAGCATTTGTCACGCAACTGGGGACTGCACTTCACACGCAAAATAAATTGATGACGTGCGCATTGGGGACTTGGTTTGGAAATTATGTAACCAATAACGCTGCAAACCAGTTTGATTTCATCAATGTAATGTCGTATGATGCAACGGGACCTTGGGATCCGCAAAACCCTGGTCAGCATTCCCCATTTACATTAGCCCAAAGTGATTTTCAATACTGGAATTCGACAAAAAATGTCCCCGCATCTCAATTAACTGTTGGTGTTCCATTTTATGGCTACGGTTTTGGAACATACGCGAATCAAGGAATCAGTTTTTGCGATATTATCTCCACTTACCCAGGATCAGAAAATGCAGATCAGGTTGGAATCGGAGGTGATGCCATTTATTACAACGGCATTCCTACTATCCAGCAAAAAACAACGTATGCGTTGCAGTATGCTGGTGGAATTATGATCTGGGAATTGACTCAGGATTGCTTTAATACACCCTCTTTATTAGCCGTTATTGACAGTACAATCCTTGCTTATAATTTGACTAATTCGTTGGAAGAAACACTAGAATTGGAGTTAGAGTTGTTTCCTAATCCTACACACGGGACACTTTCAATCAGCTGTAAAACCGCCTTTGATCGGCCATTTAGTATTGTATTTTATCAGCTAACTGGTGAAGTTGTTTCTCTGAATAGTGTTGTGCAAAAGAGTCCTACTAGCTATCAAGTAGATGTATCAAGTCTAACAAATGGCATCTACTTGATGTCAATTCTTACTGAGCAATTTACAACAACTAGACGAATTGTTGTTGACAATTAATCGTTTAAACCTGAGTATGATTTTGATAGAGAATAAAAAACAAAACGCCGTTTTTTAGGACCACATTCCCTTAAAAAAACAGGGGTCCATTCAGGAATCAAGATTATCCACAAAGCACTGTTTTCAAGTCTCAATCAATAACAAAAATACGTGGGTTCTTTTTCGTATTTTTACCACAAATTCAGATAAATTATGGGTTGTTCCTCATGTAGTAGCGGAGGTGGTACACCACGCGGCTGTCAAAATAATGGAACCTGTAGTTCTGGTGGATGCAACAAACTTGGTGTTTTTGATTGGTTGGCAAATATGCAACTGCCTTCCGGACAAGCACCTTACGATATAGTAGAAATTCGATTCAAAAACAGTCGAAAAGCGTTTTACCGAAATGGAAAAAACCTTTCACTGCAAGTAGGAGATGTCGTGGTTGTAGAAGCAAGCCCCGGATATGACGTAGGAGTTATATCTGTGATTGGTGAGCTAGCCAGAATACAGGTGAAGAAAAAAGCGCCAACATTGAAACCGATGGAAGTACGGAAAATTCACCGTATTGCCGTTCAGGAAGACATTGATAAATGGGTGCAGGCGCGTGCACTTGAATCGGAAGTGATGTTCCGCTCTCGTACGTTAG
The DNA here is from genome assembly GCA_043721195.1 of Fluviicola sp. GTDB lineage: Bacteria > Bacteroidota > Bacteroidia > Flavobacteriales_D > Crocinitomicaceae > Fluviicola. The sequence goes on from JAYSRF010000167.1 coordinate 5,883, forward strand.
CCGTTAATATCGGATTGGAAATGAAAATTTCTGATGTCGAATACCAAGGCGATTTAACGAAAGCAACCTTCTATTACACAGCTGAAGGGCGTGTAGATTTTCGTCAGTTGATCAAAGACATGGCGGATCAATTCAAGATTCGGGTTGAAATGCGCCAAATTGGTTCTCGCCAAGAAGCACAACGACTCGGTGGAATTGGTTCATGTGGTCGTGAATTGTGCTGTTCAACTTGGTTGACAGATTTCAGATCCGTTTCTACATCTGCTGCACGTTACCAACAATTGTCGTTGAATCCGCAAAAATTAGCTGGACAATGCGGGAAACTAAAGTGCTGTCTCAATTACGAATTAGACATGTACTTGGAATCCATCAAGTCATTTCCTTCTACGGAAACACGGATCCAAACTGAAAAAGGAACCGCTTTTCATATCAAAACAGATGTGTTTAAACGCCAAATGTGGTACGCTTACGAAGGCGATGCTGGGATCGGCGGATTGACGGCTCTTTCTCCAGAACGGGTACGTGAAATTGCACAAATGAATACTGCTGGCAAAAAACCAGTCGACTTAAAAGCCTACGAAGAAGCTATCCTTCGTCAAGAACCAGATTACGACAACGTTGATGGACAAGATTCGTTGAACCGTTTCGATAACAGTTTCAAAAACAAGAAACGCAAGAAAAAGAAACCAAATCGTCCTCGGGTTGAAGGTGAAGTTGCAACACAAGGCGGTGAAAATAAACCACCACAAGCAACGGGTGAAAATAAACCGCGACCGCAACAGCAGCCTCGGCCTCAGCAACAACGTCCTCCTCAACAACAGCGAACAGAACGTCCAAAACCGCAAGGCGAGCAACAAGCGAAACCTGTAGTGGAAGGATCGACTCCTAAACAAGTCACTCCAACAGGCGATCAGCCAAAAGCTGCGAACGAATCTGGAGAAAAGGCGAATCCAAACAAACGACGCAACAACAACAATCGCCGTCGCCCACCTCGTCCAAATACTGATTCCAATGAAAAATCAGCTTCATAAATTTTTACCGGTAATCGGTTTGGTGTTACTCCTCGCTTCGTGCGGGGAGACACCTTTATTTACGAAGTCTGTTTCGTTTAAAAACAATGAATGGAAACAGAACGTGAAACCAGTATTTCGGGTAAATATTCCAGATACAACCAATTATTACAACATCACGATTACCTTGCGCACAACAACTGATTATGCGTACAGTAATTTGTGGTTTTTCCTGCATTCCAAAACACCAAAAGGACAAACTGGACGTGAACCCATGCAACTAGAAATTGCGAATCCAGATGGTTCGTGGATTGGTGAAAAATCGGGCACAATCGTCACTACTACAGCAGGATTTAATCACCGAAAATTCCCACAAAAAGGGTGGTATACTTTTACGTTTGAACAAGGAATTACGCAAGAGATTGCCAAAGAAGTGATTGATATAAGTTACACTGTCACGCTTGACGAAAAACAACAACCATGATTCCCATTAGCATCCGCAACCAATCAACAAATGAACTTCCGAATTATGCAACTGCTGGTTCGGCAGGAATGGATTTACGGGCACATTTAGCGACACCCGTTACCCTCCAGCCATTGGAACGCAAATTAATTCCAACAGGTTTGTTCATGGAAATTCCAGTTGGATATGAAGTACAAATTCGTCCTCGTAGCGGATTGGCTTATAAACATGGGATTACCGTTTTGAATTCGCCTGGAACCATTGATTCGGATTACCGCGGTGAAATTGGTGTGTTATTGGTGAATTTATCGCAAGAGGCATTCATTGTTGAAAACGGTGAACGCATTGCGCAAATGGTTGTAGCAGCTCATGGTCAAGTAGCGTGGGAACTTGTTTCCGTATTAACAGATACCGATCGCGGTGCGGGAGGTTTTGGAAGTACGGGTAAAGAATGATTAAATAATAGTCATAAATTGATTGTAATTTAATATTTTTGATTTAAAATTGATAAAGATGAAAGATTATCAGTCACTTATAGAATATATCGGATTTAAACCAAAAGAAAGTACTTCTGGTATTTTCAGCAAAATATATGCTGAAGGCTATGCTATTGAAGTAGATTTTGATAACCAAACGTTCCATTTTGGTGGGAAAATAAAAGTTCAAGGAAAAGACTCACAAAACATTACCAAACCTGAAGATTGGGTTGTTTTAGAATGCCTAAATAGATTGCTTGAAAAAGGATATAAACCTGAAAACATTGTTTTAGAAAAGGTTTATCCAAGTGGTCATGGTACAAGCGGAAGACTGGATATTTGTGTGACACGAGAAGACGGCTCTGAATACCTTTTAATAGAATGTAAAACGCATGGGAAAGAATTCGAGAAGGAATTTACTCGAATGAAAAAAGATGGTGGTCAGTTATTTACTTATTTCAAATTCAGCAACAAAGCTGAAATTATTATGCTTTATGCCTCAGAATTAAAAGGTAAAGAAGTTGTGATTAGAAATGAAATTGTAAAAATTGAAGAAGAATACAAAAGTGGTGATGTAAAAGATTTTTTCGAAAAATGGAATAAACTTACCAAAGACAATGGTGTTTTTGATGATTGGGTAAAACCGTATAATTTTGAAAGTAAAGCCCTTACAATCAATGATCTTAAAGAAATAAAACAAGAAGATAGTAGCTTTATTTTTAATCGTTTTTTAGAAATTCTTCGTCACAATGTTGTTTCAGATAAAGGAAATGCCTTTAATAGAATTTTCACTTTATTTCTTTGCAAAATTTATGATGAAAAAACCAACGAAGGAACAGATAATGAATTAGGTTTCCAATGGTTGGAAGGAATTGACGACCATAGAAGTTTTCAAATTCGTTTGACCGATTTGTATAAAAATGGAATGCATGAATTTTTGGAAAAAGTAGTAACTGATTTTTCCGAAACTGAATTTAACAATAAATTTAAGCATCTTGAAGAAGGGCTTAGAAACTCCATTTTAGGCGAATTTCAAAAATTAAGATTGGAGAAAAACAACGAATTTGCAATAAAAGATGTTTATGACGAGCAATCTTTTAATGAAAATGCTGTGGTTGTCAAAGAAATAGTTGAGCTACTACAAAAATTCAAATTGCGTTACACTAAAAAACAACAATACCTTTCAGACTTCTTTGAATTACTTTTAACTACAGGTTTAAAACAAGAATCTGGACAGTTTTTTACACCCGTTCCTGTAGCTCAGTTCGTGATTAAAAGTTTACCAATTGATACTATTTTAGAAGACAAATTAGCTTCTGCAAAAATTGACAATGATACGTTATTACCTTATGTAATGGATTACGCAGCTGGTAGCGGACACTTTTTGACCGAAACCATGCATGAAATGCAACGGTTGATTAAACATAAAGATGATAAACAATATCACCCAAGCATAGCTAAAAAGATAAGAAACTGGCAAGATGATCATTTTGCTTGGGCAATTCAATATGTGTACGGAATTGAAAAAGATTACCGTTTAGTTAAAGTAGGTAAAGTAGGTTGTTATTTACACGGTGACGGATTGGCAAACGTCATACATTCTGATGGATTGGCTCGTTTTAATCATCCTGACTATAAAGGAAAATTATTAAATACTGACAAGGATTTCTCCCAAGACAACAAACAATTTGACATAATCGTTTCAAACCCGCCATATTCTGTTTCTGCTTTTAAAAACACCGCACGTGCCTTTTATAAAAACGAAGATTTTGAATTGTATAACCGACTTACTGACAATAGTTCTGAGATTGAATGTTTGTTTATTGAGCGCACCAAACAACTTTTGAAAGATGGTGGAGTTGCGGGAATAATTTTACCGAGTTCTATTTTAAGCAATACTGGAATTTACTCAAAATCACGTGAAATTATATTACAATATTTTGATATCGTTGCTATTACTGAATTAGGCTCTAATACTTTTATGGCAACAGGCACAAATACTGTTACGCTATTTTTGAGAAGAAGAAATAATTACGAAAGTATCAACCATAAAAAAGCTGTTCAACAATTCTTTACTACATTCCTTGATGTTACAATAAATGGCATTGAAAAACCTGTTGCTAAATATGTAGATCACGTTTGGGAAACTATTTCGTTTGATGATTATGTTACTTTATTGAAAAAAACACCAAACAAAGCCATTGCCGAACACGAAATTTACATTGAATACAAAAAGAAACTAAAAGCCAAAAACGATAATGAGTTTTGGAATCTTCTTTTAGAAAAAGAGACGGATAAGTTATTTTATTTCATCATTGCCTATCCTCAAAAAGTGGTTTTGGTAAAAAGTGGAGAAAAAGATGCCGAAAAACGATTCTTAGGTTATGAGTTCTCAAACAGAAGAGGAAGCGAGGGCATACACCCAATACAACGAGGCAAAAACATTGAAGATTGTACTCAACTTTTTGATCCAGAAGTTTTTGACAATCCAACAAAAGCAAGTACTTATATCTACAAAGCTTTTGCAGGTGATTATGATATTGCTATTGATGAAGCGATGAAAAACAATGTATCTCGCCATAACTTGATAGATATGTTGACTTTTGACCGAGTGGATTTTGAAAAAAATATTTCACTGTCGGTTAAAAAAAAAGTAAAGATTGAAAGCAAGTGGGAATTAAAAAAGCTTGGTGAAGTTTCATTAATTGATTACGGAACTAGAATTGTAAAAAAAAGCGAACAAGGGACAATTTACCCAGTTTACGGTGGTGGTGGTGAAACTTTTAAATCCGATAGTTATAATAGAGAAGACATATTTATAATTTCCAGATTTGGAATGTCTCCAAAATGTGTTAGGTATATTTCAGGAAAATTTTTCTTGAATGATTCTGGACTGACATTAAAAACCATGAATTCTGATATTTTAAATCAGGATTATTTAACCCAATATTTATACTTAAATCAAGAACTGGTTTATTTGTGCGGTCAGGGTGTTGCCCAAAAAAATCTTGAAATGGAAACGTTTAATTCTTTAAAAATCCCACTTCCACCACTTGACGTTCAACAAAAAATTGTTGCTGAGATTGAAGTTTTAGAAGCAACAGAAAAGAAAGCAAAAAGGGAGGTTGAGAAGTTGAAAGTTGAAGCAAGTAATCTTTTTCTCTTTGATGGTGAAAGAGTAACACTTCAAAGCATAACGTCAAAAATTGGTAGTGGAGCAACTCCTAGAGGTGGTGAATCTGCTTATATTCAAAGTGGTATTACATTAATTAGAAGCATGAACGTATACGATAATGAGTTTTATCCAAAAGGGTTGGCTTTTATTGATGATGAACAAGCAAGAAAACTGAATAATGTAACTGTAGAGGAAAACGATATTTTGTTCAATATTACTGGTGCTTCCGTTTGTAGATGTTGTGTTGTAGAAAATAAATATTTACCTGCTAGAGTAAACCAGCACGTTTCAATTATTAGAACAAATGAAAAAGCTATATCTAAATTTATTCAACAATTACTAATTAGTCCAAAATTCAAAACTGAATTATTAGAATTAGCAGATAATAGTTCAACCAGAGAGGCAATAACAAAACAACAATTAGAAGATTTAAAAATCCCACTTCCTCCATTATCCGAACAACAAAAAATAGTTTCAGAAATTGAGAAAATTGAAGAAAAAATGCGTGCTTTGGAGTTGGAAATAGCGACTATTCCAAAACAAAAAGAAGATATTTTAAAAAACTATTTATAGATGAATATAAAGTTAGATAATGATATTTCTCAAACTGAAAGAATTAATAATGTATTAAAACGTGTTTTTAACAATGATATTGACTTTTTAGTTCAGTTAGCACATAATTTAAAACATTCAAAATCCTTACTAGAAGAAAAAAAATATTTGAAAATTTATATAACCAAAAGCATTAATGATTGTGAAGATATTTGTTCACCAACTATTCTTCATAAAGAATTAAGACACTTCAACGGAATAATATCGGAATATGTAAAAGGAACAAAAGATAGAATAAGTGAAATTGAACTCAGTTTGTTTGTCTTATACAAACTAGTAGAATTAATTAATAAGACAATTATTGACAAATCTTTAGAAGAGACTTATCAACTATATAAGGCATTAGTAATTAAAACGTATAATCTTCTAATTTTAATTTCAAAAGTAAAAGGGTTTATTATTGAAACTGTTTCGGAAGATTTAGAAAAATTAGGAACTTTAATTGGTTCAAATGCTAACCTAATGCGTTTTGCGATAAACACTCAGTTAAATGTTAACTGGTTAGTTTTTTCAGAAATTCCAGATGACATTGATTTATGTTTCAAACAGGTAAAACAAACAGGCATTTTAAAATTATGATTCCGCGTATTAAATAGAAAAAAGAAATTCATAAATGAAAGTAATCGTACCCATGGCAGGTCGCGGAAGCCGACTGAGACCACATACATTGACCGTTCCAAAACCATTGGTTCCCGTTGGAGGAAAACCAATTGTTCACCGTTTGGTTGAAGATATTGCAGCGTTATGCAGCGAACCAATTGATGAAATTGGCTTTGTAATTGGCGATTTTGGAGCAGAGATTGAAGCAGAATTGATAAAAGTGGCTGAAAAACTCGGGGCTAAAGGAACCATTTTTTATCAAGATAAACCACTTGGAACCGCTCATGCAGTTTTGTGTGCTGAAAAATTACTAGACGGACCAGTTGTTGTTGCATTTGCAGACACCTTATTCCGTGCCAATTTTAAAATTGATCCCAATGCAGATGGTATTTTGTGGGTCAAACAAATTGAAGATCCAAGTGCGTTTGGTGTCATTAAATTGAACGAACAAAACGAGATCATTGATTTCGTAGAAAAACCAAAAGAATTTGTTTCAGACCTTGCAATGATTGGGATCTACTATTTCAAAGAAGGCGAAACATTGCGCAAAGAATTGACCTATTTGGTTGAAAACGGAATCATCAAAAGCGGTGAATACCAATTACCAGATGCGTTGCGTCGTATGACAGAAAAAGGATTCCGATTCAAACCAGGTGAAGTAGAAGAATGGCTCGATTGCGGAAACAAGGAAGTAACTGTTATTACCAATCAACGTGTATTGGAATACGATCAAGAAAAAGGACTTGATCTCATCGATCCATCGGCAAAACTGCTCAATTCGGTAGTCATTCCACCTTGTTATATCGGTAAAGATGTGATCTTGGAAAACTCGGTTGTTGGTCCGCATGTTTCGCTTGGAAAAGGTTCATTAGTAACGAACTCCATTATTAAAAACAGTATATTGCAACAGTATTCCATTATTGTGGATGCCAATTTAAAGGATTCAATGTTGGGATCACATTCCAAATACAAAGGTTTGGCAAGGGATTTGAGCTTGAGTGATTATTCAATAATTAGTTAATGCGTTTTTGGTTTTCTTTTCTACTGCTGGCTTGTCTCGCAACAGCCTGTAAGACTTCAAAAGAGGTCGCTACAACCCCTACGATTTCAGAGGCAGATTACCCCTACATTACAAAATTTCATGAAGGCATTCGCTTCAAAGCCAAAGGTCAGTTAAAAGAAGCAATAGAAGCATTTCAGTTTTGTTACGCCATTAATCCGAAAGACGATGCGGTAGCATTTGCCCTATCACAATGTTACTTGCAACTGAATGAGCGCACAAAAGCAGCAGAATTTACAGACATTGCAGCCAAAATAGATCCGAATAACATTTGGTACACGCAAGAATTAGCTTACATGTATTTCGACCAAGGAAATTTTGAAGCGGCGAGTAGCAGTTTTAAGAAGATGGTTGAAAAAGAACCAAAGAACATTGACTGGTTATACGGTTATGCTGAGGTACTCAAGCGACTCAATAAAAGACAAGAAGCCATTGATGTTTACACTAAAATGGAAAATGAATTAGGTGTTTTACCTGATCTTTCCATCCAGAAATTTGATTTATACCGCCAACTAAAACAAGATGAAAAAGCGGTCAATGAAATCAACAATGCGCGTAAAGTTTATCCATCGGAAATTAGTCTTCTTGGTACCTTGATTGACTATTACTTTGAGAAACGAGAAATTGAAAAAGCCCGATCCATGCTGGTGGAATTGGTGAAAGCTGATCCTTCTAACGGAAGAGCAAATTTAGCCTTGGCTGAATTGTACATGCGGGAAAACAATAAAGTTGAAGCCTATCCTTATTTCAAAGCAGCATTTGTAGGTGAAGGGGTAGATGTAGACACTAAAATGGAAGTCTTGCTGACATTCTACGAGCAACAATTGGTGATTGAACCAGAAGTTTTTGAATTAGCCGACCTTATGATTGTCAAACATCCAGAAGACGCTAAATCGTATGCTATTCAAGGTGATTTATTGCTGAAAAACGACAAAATCGAAGACGCATTATCCTCTTACAAGGAAGCGCTCAAATTCGATGAGAATAAGTATGAAATTTGGAACGAGGTATTGATGTTGGAATACAAATTGCGCCTCTTTCAAGATTTATACAAAGATGCACGAACAGCTAGTGCCTTATTCCCAACCTTATCCAATGTGCAATTGTTATACACGATTGCTTGCGTGCAAACAGATCGCTATCAAGAAGCTGTAGATGCAGCAGATATCGGAAAAGAAATTGTTGTGAATGATGTTGCAACAGAAGCAGAATTCTATGCCCAAAAAGGGGAAGCACTCTTCCTGCTCAAAAACAATGCTGGTGGAATTGAGAATTTTGAAAAATCACTCAAACTGGCTCCAACGAATCAATTGACCAAAAACAATTTTGCAATGCGACTTGCACTTGCGAATTACCAATTAGATAAAGCAAGTAAATTGATGGATGAAGTGATTGCCGAATATCCAAGACAAGCCCCATTTTCAGACACAAAAGGAGTCGTTTTGTTTCAGCAAGGCAATTACACAGAAGCATTCAAGTTTTTTGAATTAGCGAATCAATTACAGCCAAACGATCGCAATTTTACGGAGCATTTAGGTGATGCTTACTTTAAATTAGGCGATGTAACCAAAGCCGTTGAATTGTGGAAACAAGCAAAATCACTCGGTTCAAAAAATCAATCTCTTGACAAAAAAATTCAATCAAAAACCTACCATGCGCCGGTTTATTAATCGTGTATTCCCGCTACTTATCGTAGTCCTTTTGTTCTCCTGCGGAAGAATTCATACACCAGACGCTGGGTTTGATAAGGTAAAGCTAGAACGCAGAAAAACGACTGAATTAGTCGCTGCAATGGACAGTATGTCTCAATTGCGCCCTGCAACGTTCTACACAAAAATCAAGTGCGAATACACGGACACGAACCAGCATAGAAGTTTCAAAACGTCTATTCGAATGGTGAAAGACAGTGCACTCAACGCCTTGATTACCTTTGCGGCAGTTCCCATTATCAATTCACTTATTCGACCAGATTCTGTTATTATTACCAACCGACAAGATAAGTGTGTAATTCGAAAAGACGTGAATTACATCAAAGAAGAGTTTGGCGTTTCATTTGATTACCGAAACATTGAAGAATTGTTTCTTGGATTGCCAATTGGATATGATACAACTCAGAAATACTTTCAAATCCATGATCAGCAACATTACATTCTTTCTTCCCATAAAAAACGATTGATCCGAAAGGAGACAAAAAAGCCTGAGCGTGATCGCAACATTGACCGTCCACACAGAGAAGATAGAAACTTAGATGAAGAAGAGGTGATTTTGCGCTATTATCTAGCCAGTGATATTAAAACAATTACCCGCATTATCATTGATTCTCCAAACGATTCTACCAGCATTGATATCCAATATTTATCCCGAGACTCCATTGGTGTTTACATGATTCCAAATGAAGTGCAAATTGAAATTGTAACCCCACGGAATAGACTCGTTTTATCCATGGATTATGATCGCTCAGAAACAGATCAACCAGTAGATATTCATTTCGTAATACCTGAAGAATATGACGAATGTAAGCAAGAAGAACAGTAATTGGCTCGTACTCATTTTAGTGGCGTTTACCCCTGTGGTATTCGGACAAAAGAAGAGTGATCAATTGCAAGCTGAACAAACGAAACTGGAGAAGAAATTATCCACGACAAAAAATTTACTGGCTAAAGTCAAAACGGGAACCGAAGCTTCACTCAATGAGCTAAAATTGATTGAAAATCAGGTGAAATTCCGTGAAGACTTGGTGCAAAATTTCGACAATCAAATTCGAGGTGCAGATCTAACCATTTCTTCCAAAGATGCTGAAGTCATTGCTTTACAGAAAAAGGTTGAACGACTAAAAGCACAATACAAAAAGCTGTTATTGTATGCCTACAAGCACCGCAATCGGTATGGAAAGATGATGTACATTTTTTCAGCATCTAACTATTTTGAAGCTGTAAAACGCAATTCGTACTTGAAACGCATTGCTGATATTCAACAAAAACAATTCCTCATCATTCGCCAAAATCAAGGGGCAATTAAGAGCGAAATTTCTACCATTCGCACGGAGAAATCGAAAAAAGAACTGCTCCTTTCAGAAAAAGTAATTGAGAAGAACAAGATTCTAAAAGACCGTGATCACAAGCAAGAAACCTTGAATAAATTACGCAAGGACGAATCAAAATTACTAGCTGAACTCAAAGCTGCCGAGAAACAAAAAGATGAGCTGAAACGCCGCATCAAACAGGCCATTGAGAAGGAAATTGCCGATGCAGAAGCGAAAGCTAAAAAGGAGCAGAAGAAAAATGAAACCGCAAGTGCAAAGACATCTTCCGGTAGTTCAAGTGCTAAAACCACAACTGCTAAAAAAGAAGTGGTGCTTACCGAAACAAAAGAAAGCATCGCGATGGGCAAGAATTTTGAATCGAACCGCGGAAAACTACCCTGGCCAGTTGCAAAAGGAACGATTACGGAAGCGTATGGAAAAAATCCGCACCCAACCATGGCGAATGTATTTACCAACAACAATGGAATCGATATTGGAGCACCTAAAAATGCCCAAGTGCGAGCCGTATTTGAGGGTGAAGTAACGAGTGTACTCAATATTCCAGGTGCAGGAAAAGTGGTCATTATTAAACACGGGAATTACCGAACGGTTTACAGCAACTTACAAGATGTCTATGTTTCAGTTGGATCAAAAGTAACAACGAAACAAACCCTTGGATCTTTGTTGCCAGAAGACGACAATATCTCAACGGCTCACTTTGAAATTCATCAAGTGGTTGACGGCGCTGTTCAACGGATCAATCCTACCTTGTGGTTATCGCAATAAACGGTTTAGAATGATCGCTAATTCATCTTTATTGATACGCTCAATGGGATGTTGCCATCCGTCAATCAATTCAACATACGAATCAGGTAAGTGTTGAGCAACGGCTTGCGTTTCTTCACGCGTGACCATACTATCTTCTGAACCGAGTAAGAGCGATACAGGAATGGTTATCTCATGAAAATCTGTTTCAGTTAATGCAGGTTGATTTCCTAAATCAGTCATGCAACTGGCCGTTTGAACCATGACGGTTTTCCAATCAGTGTGCAATTGTGCTAAAGCAGCAGCAAACTTCGGGACTTTCTCTTCAATTTTAGCTGGATTTAAAAGCGCTGTTTCTTTCGTAGCAATTTCAGGCGACCACGCAAATTTGGTTGCCAATGTAACAATCCGATCCACGCGAGTTGGGTGTTCTTGTGCCAACTTCAAGGCGACATATCCGCCCATACTATAGCCAAAAATCGCACATGTTTGAATGTCGTTTTTATTCAAATAATCAAGTACATTTTGCACAAATAAACGGATCGAAAAGGGTTCATCTGAAACAAGATCACCATGACCTTGAAAATTCAATGTATGAACCGTAAAATGTGGTTGTAAAAGCGTTTTCAGTTGTTCCAATTGAACTTTTGAACCTAATGCGCCGTGTAAGAGTACTAAATCTGTCATCTTTTTAAGTTGAATCAATTTTCTGTTTAATAGACTATTTTCAGTGTGTTTTTTTGAGTTGATCGACCACTTTACGCATGTCCGTTTCTTCAAAACGACGAATGAGTCGAATAGCAGATTTTAACATCCACCCTTTTGGAAAGCGCAGTGTATTCCCAATTAGAGCAACAGCTTTATCGATTTCGTTAATGGTTCGTTGTTGTTGTTCAGAATTCGGAGCACTCCACACACGATTGGCTGTAATCCACGAAAAATCGCGTGCTTTGGCGATACTGAAATTGATCAACAACTCATCGTTTCGTTGTCCCAACCAATTAGCGAGAAAGAGCATTTTGGAGACTTTACCTAATCCAGATTGCAGTTCATCTGTGAGCGAGAATAAGATGGAATTCACTTTCATAAAATCAGCTTTGAGATCGATTAATTCTTTCCCGTGCATCATTGTACTGGCGGCAACTCCCAAATCAAGGTTGATATGCGCATTCATTCCCAAGGTAATTTGTTGTACTATACACAAGGGTTCTTTCGCCGCATCAAAAGCCAATTTCCACGCTTGACTAATGGGCAAATGCTGTTGGTAATCACGATATGCTTTGATGTAATAATTGGCGAATACCACATCAAATGCTTGCATGCGTTCATTGTCTTTAAACAACTTGTACTCAACTCCTTTTTTGATCTCTGCTGTAGTTCTGCGGTAGACGTAAGCGAAAAGCGCGATGGGACTATTTGTAAGCAATTCGGCTTCAATAATCTCATCAAGAGCTATTAATACTTCATCAATATTTGCTGGAAGTGTAGCGTTTTTATTCATTCAGTGAACAACTTTTAGAATACAATACTAAACAAAATCGTTGTCTCAGACAACCTTTTGAAAGATGCAAAGTAACTACTAAAAAATAAGAGATATGAAAGCACTAACAATCATTACGACACTTGCATGCACAACCTTATTGATGGTTTCATGTAAAAAAGACAATCCACAAGATCCTACAACGGATAAATATGGTCTAAACACATTCTTTAGCACAAATTGCGAAAACAACACACAGCATTTTTCAGTTGATGCCAATGCAGGTGGAGTTATTGTTGGTATAAAAGGAACGCGTGTTTACATCAATCCAAATTCATTGTTAAATGTCAATAATCAATTAGTTTCTGGAAATGTTGATATTGCATTAATTGAGATTTATGATCGCGCAACAATGGTTTTATTGAACAAACCAACAATGGGAAAATTAGCGAATGGCGATCTATCAACCTTGCTTTCTGGTGGCGAGTATTATTTGAAAATCACCCAAAATGGACAAGAATTGCATACAACTAGCGGTGTTTGGGTTTCAGTTCCAACAGATAATATGGGTGGTGCTCAAGCGGGAATGTCTGTATTTGATGGCTTCATTGCCGAAGATGGGGACTTAGAATGGGAATTAGTGGAAGATACTGTTGCTGTTGCTCAAGATACAATGGGAGGAAGCTCTTATGAAATTTTGGACGGTCAATGGGGATGGACAAATGTAGACCGTTTTTATAGTGATCCACGGCCAAAAACCGTTTTAAAAGCCAAATTGCCAGCAGGTTTTGATCAGACAAATAGTGAAGTATACATCACGTATGATGGTGAGACAACGGCATTAGCATCGCTTGATACCTATACAGCAGATGGATTTTTCTCTGAGCATTACGGATTGATTCCAATTGGTTTAGAGGTTCACTTTATTGCTGTTACTCTAATTGATGGTGAATTGAACTACGCTATTCAAGCTGCAACAATTACGGATGGACACATCCAATATATCAATGCATTTACCCCAATCACTCAAGGTGCATTAGCAATCCTTATTAATGATTTACCATAGAAAACGAAATCTACTTTCAGTGCCTGTTCAATCTACATCGTTGAACAGTTTCTAAAAGTTCAATTAGTTTAGTTTTCGCATCAAATGCCATTCAATTTGAGTGGCGTTTGGTGTTTTTAATGCGCTACACTAAGTCTTAAAGTTAACTGATCACCTGCACTGTTTTCCATCGCTAAGAAATACAATCCGTTTTTCACTGTGGAATGAAGGATGAGCTGAACACCATCTTGTGCAACAACGAACTGACTTGCTATCGCGTTCCCTGCAAGATCAGCAACAGTTCCTTTCCACTGTTCGGCATTAGAGAGACCTTGAAAATGAAAAACACCATCCGAAGACGGATTGGGATAAACAGAAATAGCATTCAGATCAATCGAATTGATACCTGCAACCGAAAAAACCGTTCCTTTTCGGTAAATTACATCTCCAGATGCCGCATCTTGATAGACGATGTGCGCAAATCCGTTTTTATACACAATATCAGGGTTTGTTTGCACACCAGTTGTGATTTCATTTACGCGTGATTTATAGGAAGAAAATGCAGCAATGTTTCCATTTGTAATCACAGAACAAAACACTTCAGGATTCGAGGTTTCTTTTTCTTCCCACACCAACACAAGTGTATCATTTTCTCCGCTGATTCGCGGATAATTCTGACCACCATTCATATTCGTTGGCGGAATGACTGCCACCTGTTGTTCGATAGAAAGATTGGTGTTGAGATCAATTGAACTAATGTTTACACGGTAATTTCCTGATGCGTCGCTTGCTGCTACACTGAATAAACTGTCGCCCACAATCACACCATGTGGTCCAGTTGAGGGGCACGAATTAATGAACCATTGAAGTGCTTCTAAATCTCCACCAAGGGAAAAAGTCGCTCCACCATCAGTCGAACTAGCTGCATAAATATCACGAATGTTGCTTGTATTATTTCTATAAAGTAATACTTGATATGTGCCATCTGTCACCATTTCCGCTGGACAACAATCACACGCTTCTCCTGGATTCACAGTTGAAGCTTCAACACCCGACAAAAAGGTTAAACCAGCATCATTGGATTGGGCAACTGCATAACGCGGATTATCAGAAGAACCATCGAAAATCATGTAATCAACAATAGGATTTCCCGCATTATCAATCGTTAGTGCAGGCATAAAACACCTGCCCGTATCGTGATCGTCCACACGAATGGTATCTGAAAAGGTCAATCCACCATCGGTTGAGCGGACAATGAATACTTTTCCTTCGTCAAAAGGTAATGCTTTAAAAACAGCGATTACTGTATCACCATAAGCGGCAATGTCTGGACCTGTCCAATTGGCTAAATACGTACCCAAATTAGCAGGCAGAATATCAACTGGGGTAGAAAAGCTAGAACCATTTCCTTTTGCAACGAACAGTCTTCCTGTACCATTTTTACCAAAAACAACAATGGGTTGATCATTCGTTGTTAAAGTCAGCCTTGGTCGGATATTTCCAAAAGTTGTTCCATCAGCGACAGAAATTGCTGGCCCCCAACTAATGGTTTCTTGAGACCAAAGAGAAATAGTCGCGAAAAAAGAAGCTACTAGAAATAAATAATGGTACATAGTATATGTTTTCACAAAGGTATTCAATTAACAGATACCAATTAAGCAACTAATATTCGAACGCCTAAGGTTAATAATAACACGTATCATCTTGATTTGGAATCACTACTGCGGTTGACCCTGGTTCAAAACCATCCATTTTCGGCAATACCTTTAGCTTCTTTTTAAACGATTCTTTACTCGTCGTAGTGACAGGAGTCTCATCCTCTGATTCGCACGATTCTAGTGTCTTTTTATAGTCAATTTTTCCTGTAGAAAGGTTATAATCAAAATCGACCCAGTAATCGCAAGGTGCACCATACATCACATTTGCGCCAATCAGTTCCCAAGTGGCATTCTGGTAACGGAATTGATGCGTATAGCTCCATTTATCACGACTTCCACCTAAATTGGTAATGAAAATACAGCCATTTTTGATTTCAATGGCATCAAATGGATCACCCATCATTCCACCCGCTTGACTTGGCATAACAGCACCTTCTGAAGTATGCCAGATTTTCCACGTATCGCCTTCTTTTTTGAAAATCCGGATTTCGCGTTTAGTACCAGCGTCGCCTTCTACTCCTGTATCATAAACAACCACTTTTTCATCCATTCCATCCTTATCCAGATCACCTGTGGTCTCTTGGAGGAAGTCAAAACCATTCGGAACAGGAATTGCTTTCATCGATTTAGTATCAACTTCTTTCTGTTGTGCAATAGTATCTTCAGTAGAAGTTGGATTTGCTTCACTTGTTTCCTTGTCCGATTTGGTTTCAGAACAAGCTGTAAAAACGAACGCGAGAGCGAACAAGCAGTAATAAATTGTGCGATTCATAAAGTAGTAATTTAAATGAGCATTCATTAGGCTAAGCTAGTAATAGTTATGGAAATTTAAATACAAACATTACATTATAGGAAGATCTCACAATTTTCCCGTCGTTTTTGGCTGGAATCCATTTTGGACATATACTCATTACCCGTACAGCTTCTTTATCGCAATCTCGGCAATCAGGAATTCCTCTTTTTACTATAATTTTGGAAATCGAACCATCCTTTTCAATTATAAAATTTAAGTATCCTTTTCCTTCTAAGGTATCTTTCAAAGCTTGTTCTGGATAAATGATAGTTGCCTTTAAATAGTTAGAGATTCCACCTGGAAACGTAGCTAATTCATCGGGTGTTTGATATATTAACGTGTCATCCTCTAATTGATTTTCCGGAGAATTATTTATATCGACCAGTTTCGATTCTTTTTCGGAACTATTATTTCCTCCTTGCGACCAACTGTTGAAGGATAGTAAAATGACAATAAAAGCGATTATTCTTTTCATGGTTAAAGCGATTATTCTGCTAATTTAACGAATCATTCTCTTATTTTTATACCCATGAATGGTTTCTCTCTCCGAATAATTGTTTGTTGTTTATTGAGTAGTTTGCTGCACTATTCAGCACAGGCACACAATGGCGATGAGGCGAGTCATGTTCGTTCCTATCAACAAGAGAAAAACAGCACCAAGAAATTTTGGCGACTGTATCATTTAGGAGAATACTACCGCATCAACAATGTTGAAAAAGCAGATTCAATCCGAGATCATATTCTATCAGTAAGTCGTGTTGAAGCAGATTCGGCAAGACTTTTAGCCCTGATTTTTGATTTAAAAGTGGACCAACTAAGAGGGAATCGTACTGCTTATTACACCAAAATTATTCAATTACAGCCTTTTTTGGGCCGTTTAAAATCGCGTGAATCCCAAATACTCATTTTTCAGTACTTAGCAGACTACCACATTGCTTATAGGGAATTTCCACAGGCAGAATTGTATCTAGATGAGGCATTGCTAATTGCTAAAAAAATTAGATCCTATAGTAGCGTTGGTGAAACCTATCGATTGATGGCGCTGCTTGAAATGGAGCAAAACGATAAGGTCACCGCATTAAATTATGTGAATCAAGCCATTCAATATTCTCGCAGATCATCAGACAAATCATTGTTCGCATCCTGTTTTAATATGCAGGCGAAAATTTATAATTATTTCGGTCAAGTGGAATTAAGTGTTTCAAAAAACTTGATTGCCTGGCGTCTGGCAAAAGAAGCCAATGATTTTCCGAAAATCGCAAATTACCTGCGTGAATTGGGTGAAGTGCAGTTTTCTATTTTTAACTATAAAGATGCACGGTTGTGGTTTGCCCAATCAAAAGAAATCGCCGAACGCATTCATGACAAACGCTTGGTGGGCTTAGCTAAAACGGATTTAGGCGTTCTAAGTCTTGCTAAAAAAGAATACGAACAGGCCAGACGACTTTTACGTGATGCGATAAAAACACTACAGAATTTCAACGATGAGGACGGTTTGGGTTTTGCGCACATGCACTTAGGAAATGTTTACCGTGAAGAAAGCAATTACAACGAAGCACTCCGCTACTATAATAAGGCACTCGTTTATTTTGAATCGACTTCCAACCGTGCAGAAATTGCTTCTGTTTACCATTTAGTTGGAACGGTATTTGAAAAGCAAGGGAAATACGCCAATGCACTCAATTATTTGCAACGTGCAGTTGAAATTCGCTCACAATTCGGATTTAAAGGTGGTATTTATCCATCTTATCGCGCCATTGCTGAGGTGTATAATAAAACAGGAAATAAAAAATTAGCCTATTATTATTTACAATTATATTCTGATTATTCAGATAGTGCTCGAACAGTTGAAGTTAGCGCAAAGATTGCTGAAATTTCTGAGCTTTACCGATCTGAACAGCGAGAACGATTAATTGCCATGCAGACGGATTCCATCGAATTGCAACGCAAAGAAAAGGATTTGACATCTGCTAAGTTGGAGTATACAGAATTAAGAAGCAGTTTTCAGACGTATGTCATTATTGGCTTTTTATTGTTGCTTGTATTAGGTGGTGTGATCTTGTACAATCGATGGAAACAACGCAACATTAAACAATTGCAACGTGAAGCAGAGATGAGCCAAGTATTGCTTCGATCGCAGATGAATCCACATTTTGTATTTAATGCCATGTCGGTGATTCAAAGTTATATTTATGAAAACGACACCAAGAATTCAACAAAATTTTTGGTCAACTTCTCTAAATTGATGCGCCTCATATTGGAAAATTCATCCAAGGAGTTTATTCCAATAACGATTGAGATCGATATCTTATCTAAATACTTGGAAACTCAAAAATTGCGGTTTGGTGATCGTTTTCAATACGATATATCGATTGATGATTTATTGCTTGAAGAAGAGTTGGTGATTCCGCCAATGATCACTCAACCATTTATTGAGAATGCTATTGAACATGGTCAATTACACACAATTGAAGGAGGATTTATACGCATCCGTTTTTCAAAAGTGTTAGACATGTTGAATATTGTCATTGAAGACAACGGAATTGGTCGAAAAAGTGCAGAACTCAATAAAAAAAGTATTGAACACAAAAGTATGGCCATGAAAATCACGCAAGATCGAATTGATAATATGAGCTATAAATACAGAATCCAAGGTTCATTAGACATCTCCGATTACAATAAAACGGATCAAACAGGAACCCGGGTTGTTATTTATCTTCCTTATCGCACAGAAAGGCAAGGCTAATATTTTTGAAATCACTGGTTTATAGCACATGAGCAGGTCGGAATCAATCACAAAGCTTTGTGAAAAAAATAACTGTTTAATGATTGAAACAATCCAACTTCAAACATTAGTCGTATATTCGGGTGCGTAATTTAATCTATTTATCGAAATGAAAAAGGCCCTAATTATTGATGACGAACAACGAACCCGCGAATTAATTGCTAAAATGATTGAATCATTTGATATGGACATCATTGCAATACCACGAGGAGAAAATGTGAAATCAGGGTTGGAGGCAATTCGCGAAGAGAAGCCAGACTTGGTTTTCTTAGATATTCAAATGCCAGATGGAACTGGATTTGATTTATTGAAAGCCATTCCGGAAAAGAATTTTGAAGTCATCTTTATTACAGCTCACGAAGAGTTTGCGATTAAAGCGATTAAATTTTCGGCCTTGGATTATATTCTTAAACCAGTTGATCCAGATGAGTTGCGTGCGGCACTTGAACGTGCATTGGAAACCTTGCATGATCATAGACAAGAGCCACAATTTGAAGCGTTACAACACAATATTCAACCAAATCAAAAACGTAGGTTAGTTTTAAAAACACAAGAAAGTGTACACGTTGTTGATTTAGACCACATTATCAGATGCGAAGCCGATAGAAATTATACTTCATTCTATTTAACGGAGGGTAAAAAGATTTTGGTTTCACGAACGTTGAAAGACTATGAAACACTTTTAACGGGGCATAATTTCTTACGTGTACAACAATCACATTTGGTAAACCTCAATTTTGTTGATCGTTATGATAAAGGCAATGGTGGTGCTGTTGTAATGAAAGATGGTTCTGAAGTCCCGCTATCACCCGCTAAACGAGATATTTTCTTTCAAATTCTAGACAATTTATAATCACTGTTCAATCCCTTGTTCAGAATATTCATTCAAAGAGCAGTTTTATTCATTCGTCGGGTTTAGTTCCAAGTTCATCTATATCTTAGTAGTGGAAATAAGGAGAAATGGAATCAGGTTGTTCTCTAAGTTAGGTTAAAGTTGGAAGCGGGAAACGCTGCATTGGAGAGGCAGTTTTTCATTTTCTAGTTTTATTGAAGAGTATACAGTTCTATCATCCGTGGACGACTTTAGCGCAAGCTTTTAAAGACCTTAGAAACAACCTGATTTTCATTATTTGATTGCACACACGCTCTACACAATACACAAACTAAAACACTACTAACAAAAAGGTTTCATTTCGATGAAACCTTTTTTTTTGATACAATTCTCTTTTAACAATTCATCGTTTATATTTTTTTATAGTACATTGGTCGAAATCTCTCATTGAGATTCATCAATTCGTTTATTTTTGCCTCAAAATTATAGAATGGACACCAGTGAATTTGTAGAAGTAGAGAAAGAGGCTGTTGCAAGCATGCACTTTCCAACGGAAGAAGTTTTAATCAATGACAAAGCTATTGCATTAAGACAAGAGGGTCTTGACCGTGCAAATTCTCTTGGAAATTTGGAACATTACAAAGTAAAGATTTACTTTGCTGATGAAGTAGGTGAAAAATTTGTTCATACTACAATATGGGGAGTAACCGATCAAGTAATTCTGTTAAAACAAAATGTTGTATTACCAATACATCGCATTATCAAATTAGAAATATAACTAGTGCATGTCTAAGAAAAAATCAATTATCAGTTACGAAAAACTGAACATCGAACAGAAGAAGCAATTATTAATTGCTTTTCCTGATGGCTTTGCAGGTTCTATGGCCAAAATGACCAATCCAATTACTGGAGAAATTTTTGATTCTCTTTTATGGGAAACAGATGAAATTATCTATCTCGTAAAGTTGCCTAAATCATCACTGAAAGCTCCTTCAGTAGATGATGATGATGATGACTTTGAAGAAGATTTGGATAAATTCGATGGAAAAGACGACGACGAGGATGCCTCAGTTGACGACGATGAAGAAGATAATTATGGAGATAAGCCTGAAGACGCTGCTCCAGATGAAGATGAGGACTAATCTCTTCATAATATGATCATTGTAATTGCCTCAATTTTTGTTGGGGCAATTGCTTTTACCGATTATCTTGCTCATTGTGTATGAATGAAGCACTTGAATTAGAACAGTATATTTCTTCCTATTTTCCTGTAAGCAAGGAAGAAATGAAGACAATTGTTGCTTGTTTTAAACTTGAAACTCTTGAAAAAACTGACTACTTTTTAAAAGCGGATCATTATGCTGAACGCCTCAGTTTTATTCGTTCAGGAATACTGAGAATCTATGCCACATGTGGAGACAAAGATGTTACCCAGTGGATTTCAACTCAAGGTTATTTTGTAACAGATTTAGCAAGTCTAGTATTTGAAATCCCAGCCAGATGGAATATTCAAGCCATTACTCCTATAGAACTTTTCACGATTAGTAAAACAGATTACCGCAATTTAGGCAATCTCATTCCCCAATGGAATCAGTTGGAAAAATTGTTCATTGCCAAGTGCTTTACAATTCTGGAAGAACGCATTTTTAGTCATCTTTCTATGTCGGCCGAAGAGCGATACAATCAACTTTTTGCGATGAATCGCGAACTATTCAATCAAGTACCGCTTAATTACTTAGCGAGCATGTTGGGAATGTCACCAGAAACCTTTAGTCGTATTCGAGCGAAACAAGTGTTGTGATCTACCATGTTTATTTAGCAATTAACCTGAGTTCGATTTTAAATTTTGCTCAGAACCACTATATTCTCAACAGTTTCTCAAATGGATTTAATTTGTAGTGGAGGAATTGGTTGCAGTATCTTGTAATCACCCCATTTTTCACCCAAATTCAAGTTTACCATAAATCAATTGAAAGCTTAATTGAGTCTTTTCATCGAAGATTTTGGCTACTTAATAGAACTAAAATATGCGTTCGTATTTCTATTTAAACTACTTTTGTACCTAAAATGAATTCCTACTCAGACAATGTTGCACTACTTTAACAGTTTACTACAATTCAGTATTAAAATACTAACTCAAAAGCGTGTTTTACTAACCGAAAACATGCTTTTGTTTGAATGTATGAGATTCTAAAAATGATTACAATACCTTAGCTCGATTTTATATATGTATCAATAAATTAGAGTATTACACAAAAAAAGCACAACTAAATTGCATAATAAATAACCAAAATAAATATGAAAAAAACACTACTTAGTTTTGGAAGAGCCAAAATGATGACACTAGCCCTTCTATCGATGGCAGGAACATCATTTGCTCAAACACAAACATTTAATTTTACTGGAGGTGTTCAGTCATTTACTGTGCCTTGCGGAGTAGATTCCGTATTTCTTCAAGCTTGGGGAGCACAAGGTGGTTCTGGAGCAACTGGAGGAGCTGGTGTTAGTGGCGGAGTTGGCGGTTTAGGCGGCTATGCTGAAGGATGGTTACCTGTTGTTCCTGGTGATATATTGAATGTAATGGTCGGTGGACAAGGTGCTACGCCAACAGGAGGTTTTAACGGCGGTGGTAACGGTGGTTCCCAAAATGCTGGTGGTGGTGGTGGTGCATCTGACGTTCGCGTTGGTGGTACTACTGAAGCTGATCGTGTGATTACTGCTGGTGCTGGAGCTGGTGGTGGTCGTGCTGGTTGTGATGAAGGTTCTGCACTTACTGGTGGTATTGGTGGAACTGGTGGCGCTGGCGGCGGCGGTGTTGGTGTTGACGGAGTTGATTCTCCTACTTCTGGCGGAGTTGCTGGTGGTGGTAAAGGTGGAAACTTCGGTTCAGTTCAAGGTGCATTAGGTGCAAAAGGTCTTGGTTGTCCAAGTTTCTCTGGTACTGATGGTGGTACAGCTACCACTGGTACTGGTGCTACTGGAGGTAATGGTCAAACATGTTGTTGTTCATCTTCTAACTCTATCCCTGGTGGTGGAGGTGGTGGCGGTGGCCAAATCGGCGGCGGCGGCGGCGGCGGTGGTTCTGCTGGAACTTCAGGTTGTTCAGGTAACTCCAAAGGTGCTGGCGGCGGCGGCGGCGGCGGTTCTAGTTATGTTGGGGGTGTAATTAATGGTGTTACAAACAGTGGAATTTGGTTAGGAAATGGTCAAGTTACTATTTCATGGACTGATCCTACACCAGTTGCAACTTTATCTTCTCCAGTTTCGCAAATTTGTGCTGGTGATACAGTTAACTATACTGCTACTTCTACGAACAATCCAACTAGCTACACATGGACTACTTCAGGTGGTTTGACGATTCTTTCTGGTCAAGGTACAAGTTCTATTGATCTTGTTTCTGCTGGAATATCTGATACGATTTTTGTTTATGCTACTACAGTTTGTGGTGATGGACCAACAACTTCTTTTGTTGTAAACACAAATGCATTACCAGTTGTAACTATTTCTGCTACAGCAACTGAAGTATGTGAAGGTGGTTCTACTACATTATCTGGAAACGGTGCAGATGCAAGTTACACATGGGACAATGGTATTGTTGACGGTGTTTCTTTTGTACCAAACGCTACAGCTACTTATACAGTTACTGGAACTGATTCAACTGGTTGTTCAAACACAGCTTCTCAAGAAGTTATTGTAAATCCATTACCAGTTGTTGCTTTAACAGCGACTCAAATGGGAACTGTTTGTGGTGGTCAAGATATTACATTAACAGGTACACCAGCTGGTGGATCATACACTGAGATTTCTGGTCCTGCAACTGCATTAACTGGAAATATCTTCAATGCTCCTTCTCAAGGAATGTGGGTTGTTGATTATGATTACACAGATGCTAACGGTTGTTCAGGAACGGATCAATTGACATTTGTTGTTGATTGCATGTTAGGTCTTGAAATGATCGGTACTGAAGGTTCTATGAACGTTTACCCGAATCCAACAAACGGTAACTTTACTGTAACAAGTAAAGCAAACATCAACGGTACAATTCAATTATTCAATGACTTAGGTCAATTGGTATTCGAACAAGCTGTTAATGGTGTGAACAAAAAACAATTGGATATCAAAAACTTGACTCCAGGTACATACCAATTAAAAATCACTTCTGACAACCAAGTTTTCTCTGGAAAATTGAATGTTGTTAAGTAATTAATAGACGCTTTAAAAAACCGAGGACACA